>JAFTUJ010000517.1 GCA_017466305.1 Thermoguttaceae bacterium | reverse complement strand
CTTCACCGCCGACTGCGTTTGAAACATTTTTTTGACGTTTTCGACCTGCGCGCGCTCGCCAAGGAGCGTTACTCGGTCGCCAACTTCGACGCGATCGTTCGCCGAAGCGATCGAAACGGCGCCTTCGCGATTAATCGCCGCGACGCGCACCTCGGACGGAAGGCGCAATTCGGCCAACGGTCGCCCGGTCGCCGCCGACGGTTTCGCGATCAACACGTCCTGCATTTCCAGCTCGCCACCGATAAAATGCTCGATCAACATCGCGCCGGGTTCCCGAATGCGCCGCGCCAACTCCATCGCGGTTAAAAATTCGACGTCCAAGAGTCGGTCGAGCCCGAAATGGCGGCGGTAATCGAACGCGTCGACGTCCCGATAAAACGGAGCGTAAACGCGAGCCGAAGCGCGCCGCGCCTCCATCGCTGTCGCGACGCGCCCCGCTATAATGTTCGTTTCGTCGTCGCCGGTCAGCGCAAGGCAAACGTCCGCCGTCGTCGCGCCCGCTTGAAAGAGCAAACTCGACCGCGACGCGACGCCGCATAAAACGCGAGCGTCGAGTTCGTCGTCAAGCCAAGCGGCGCGCTCCGGGTCGCGCTCGACGACCGTTACCTCGTGTCGCTGTTCGCAAAGCGCCCTCGCGACGGAACCGCCGACGTCGCCGCCGCCTAAGACTAAAACGCGCATCGTTTCCGCCTCGCTTCGCGGCGCCGCCGTTTTTGCGTTTTGCCGCCGTTCGTTTCGCCGTCGTTCGTTTTCAAAAAAATCGCTCCTCGCCGTCGTTCGCGTCGGCGCTCGTCGGTCTTTTTTTTGCCGGACGACCGCGCCGTCCGCCCTTGCCGCGCGCCGTTTCCCAACGAGCGCGGACGTTAAATCGCGTTAGGATACCGTTTTTTTAGCGTTAAGTCAAGACGTTCTCGCAAGGCGGCGTTCGACGAGCGTTCGACGAGAGAAAAACGCGCGAAAATCTTGCCGTCAAGGCCGCAAGAGCGCGAAAATTTCCGGCGCGTCCAACCGCTCGACGACGCAAACGGCGCCGGAGAAATCGGCGTTTCGGTTGTGTTCGGCGCGCAACATCCCGCAAACGAGTCCCGCCGCGTTCGCCGATTTGCAACCGGCCGGGCTGTCCTCCAACGCGAGCGCTCTTCCCGGCTCGACGCCGAACCGCGCCGCCGCCGTCGCGTAAATTTCCGGGTGCGGCTTGCCGTTCGTTACGTCCTCGCTCGTCAGAACGAAGTCGAAGCGTTCGCCGATCCCGTCTTTTTTCAAGACTTCGCGAACGACGCGCGGCGCGCTGCTGGTGCAGACGCACTTCGGAATCGACCGCCGCTCCAGCTCGTCGAGCAAGCGTTCCAAACCGGGCGTCGTCGAATATCCGTCGTTCAAGAGTTCGATAAAGAGGTCTTCCGACTCCCGTTGGAGCGTTCGCCAATCCTCCGGCAAGTCGAAACGCTCGATGAAGAGGCGGAAACAGTGTTCCGGCGGGCGCCCGATGATCTGAGCGCAAAGTTCGGCGGTGTACTTGTGTCCGCGGCGCCCGAGGAGCGCGTCGGCGGCCTTCCAGTAAACCGCTTCGGTGTCGAACATTAAACCGTCCATATCGAACGCGACCGCTTCCGCCAACGCGGCGACGTTCGGCGTTTTCCCTTCCATTTTATCGTTTCCTTTTTCGTTTTTCTTTTCGTTTTTCTTGATTCGCGTCAAGATTTCGCGCATTTCGGCGACGCTCGGCGCGTTTCGGCGCGTTTCGGCGCGTTTCGGCGCGAAAAAAAGGAACGTCGGCGCGTCGACCGGCGTTCCTTTCCAAGGATAACCCGTTTTAAATCAAACGGTTCAAGAAAGCGGTTCCTCGTACTTCAGAACCGGGTTGCGCGCGGCTCGCGTTTCGTCGAGACGCTTCACGACCGTGCCGTGCGGCGCCGCTTTGACGACGTCCGGCGTTTCGCGGCGCTCTTTCGCGATCTGCTTCATCGCCGCGATGAAATCGTCGAGGCGTTCCTTCGTTTCCGTTTCGGTCGGCTCGATCATGATCGCTTCGTCGACGATCAACGGGAAGTAAATGGTCGGCGGGTGATAACCGAAGTCGATCAAGCGTTTCGCGACGTCGAGCGTGTGAACGTCGGAGCCGCCTTCGAGCTTCTTCGGCGAGCAAACGAACTCGTGTTTGCAAAGTTCGTCGATCGGGAAATCGTAATCGTCGGCCAACTGCTTGCGAATGTAGTTCGCGTTCAACACGGCGTGTTGGCAAGCGCGTTTGATTCCTTCGCAACCGAGCGACAAGATGTAAGCGTAAGCGCGGACGCAGACGCCGAAGTTCCCGTAGAACGTCTTCACTTTGCCGATCGAAAGCGGACGGTCGTCGTCCAGCTCGTAAGCGCCGCAGTCGTTCTTAATAACGACCGGCGACGGAAGGAACGGCTCGAGGAATTTCTTGACGCCGACCGGACCGGAACCGGGGCCGCCGCCGCCGTGCGGGGTCGCGAACGTCTTGTGCAGGTTGTAGTGAACGACGTCGAACCCCATGTCGCCGGGGCGCGCGACGCCCATGATGGCGTTCAGGTTCGCGCCGTCGTAATAAAGGAGCCCGCCGGCTTCGTGCGTAAGTCGCGCGATTTCAAGGATGTCCGTTTCGAACAAGCCGAGCGTGTTCGGGTTCGTCAGCATCAAACCGGCGACGTCCGGGCCGAGTTTCGCCTTCAAGTCTTCGAGGTCGACGCGCCCGCGTTCGTTCGATTTGACGACGCGAATTTCGTAACCGACGTTCGCCGCGCTGGCCGGGTTCGTGCCGTGCGCCGAGTCCGGAACCAAGACGACGCGACGTTGTTCGTCTTCGCCGCGATGCTTGTGATAAGCGCGGATAATCATGATGCCGGTCGCTTCGCCGTGCGCGCCCGCCGCCGGTTGGAGCGTGAACGCGTCCATCCCGCCGATTTGCGCCAACATCAGCGACAACTCGTACATCAGTTCGAGCGCGCCCTGCGCCGTTTCGACCGGTTGATACGGGTGAATGTTCGCGAAACCGGGAAGACGCGCCGCGTACTCGCCGAGCTTCGGATTGTACTTCATCGTGCAGGAGCCGAGCGGGTACATGCCGTCGTCGACGCCGAACGCCCGCTTCGAAAGCGCGGTAAAGTGCCGCACCGCTTCGACTTCGCTAAGTTCCGGAAGACCGAGCGGCGTTTCGCGCCAGTGTTCCTCCGGAAGCGTCTCTTGGAGGTCGATTTCCGGCAGGTCTTGGAGCGGGAAACGGAAGTAATTGCTTCCTTTAACGTGTTTTTCGTAAAGAAGTTTCATTCTTTCGCGCTCCTTTCTACTCGGCGTCCGCGTTTTCGTCGATCGTCGCTCGTTCCCCGGCGCCGCCGAATTGGAAGTCCTTCATGCAGTAGACCAATTCGTCGACCTCTTCGCGCGTTCGCTTTTCGGTGAAGGCGAGGAGCAACCCGTCTTTCAGTTCGTAACCGCCGATAATGCCCCATTCGAGGAGATAACGGTTCATTTCGCGCGGATTGTCGACCTTAACGGCGAACTCGCGCAGGAACGGCGCGTCGTGTTGGAACTCGAACCCGGCTTTTTTCAGCTCCGAATGCGCGTAACGGGCGATTCGGTGCGACGCGTTCGCCGCTTGTTTCAAGCCCAACGGCCCGACGAACGCCAAGTAAACCAACGCCGTCAACGCGTTCAACGCTTGGTTCGAGCAGATGTTCGAACTCGCCTTTTCGCGGCGGATGTGTTGCTCGCGCGCTTGCAGCGTCAAGACGTAGGCGCGTTTCCCCTCCGAGTCGACCGTTTCGCCGACCAAGCGGCCCGGGATTTTGCGGAGCAGCTTCTTCGTCACCGCCATAAAGCCGAGGTGCGGACCGCCGAAACTCATCGCGTTGCCGAGCGGTTGACCGTCGCCGACCGCGATATCGGCGCCCCATTCGCCCGGCGACTTGAGCATCGCCAACGCGATCGGGTCGACCGACATGATCGAGAGCGCGCCGACGCCCTTCGTCGCGGCGATAATTTGAGCGACGCGCTCCAAGTTCCCGAAGAAGTTCGGGTATTGGATAACGACCGCGGCGACGTTCTTCGCTTCGGCGGTCAAGACGGCGTTCAACGCTTCCAAGTCGACGAGCCCGTTTTGCTCCGGAACGACGCGCGCTTCAAAAAGACCGGACGCGGCGTAAGTCTCGACGATGCGAGCGTAATCGGGGTTCAGCGTCGCCGGAATCAAGACGATTTTGCGCTTCGTCGTTTCCGCCGACATGACGCAAGCTTGCGCGAGCGCGCTCCCGCCGCAGTACATCGACGCGTTCGCGACGTCCATCCCGGTCAGGCGGCAAATCGCCGTTTGATATTCGAAGATCGCCTGCAGAATCCCTTGGCTAATCTCCGGTTGGTAAGGCGTGTACGCGGTAACGAACTCCGAACGCCCGACGATCGCGTCGACGGCGGTCGGAATGTAGTGGTCGTAGCAACCGGCGCCGAGGAAGATCGGCGAGTCGTCCGCCGTGTAGTTCGCCAACGCGAGTTCTTCCAACTGCCGCCGCGCCGACATTTCCGTCGCTCCGCGGCTCTCCGGCAACAGACATTGTAAACGAATTTCCTCCGGAACGTCGACGAATAAATCGTCCAACGAGGAGAGCCCCGTCGCGCGCAGCATTTCCTGAACGACGGGGTCGGGATTGGGAGCGTATCGCATCGTTAGCGCAACCTGTCTTATTGTTAAAGGGTGAAAAAGCGAATCGACCGACGCGACCGTCGGCGCAACGCGTCGCCGCCGTCCGCCGCAAGAAATACGCGAGGGACGAACGACCGAACGCCGTCCGAACGAAAAAAGCGACAAAAATCAAAATACGCTTGGGCCGACTTCGCCGCGTCTTTGCCGTTTAGTATACCCCATCTTTCGCGTCGCGTCAAGAAGCCCCGACGCTCGCGGAGCCGTCCGAAACGCAAAAAATCCTCCGACGCGCCGGAAAGAGCGTCGAAGGATTTCAGCGCGTTCGTCAAAATCGGCAAAGTCGACCGACTCCGCCGACTCCGCCGTTTCCCGCGTCAGAGTTCCGGGTTGCGGTCGAGTTTGAAGTCGGCGGTTTTCGTCGATTTGTCGACTTTTTGCGTCAAACCGGACGTCGCCGTCGACAGATATTTCGCGTCGATCGACGACGCGGTAACCGGGTCGGTAACGGAACCGTCCGGGAGTTCTTCGCTCTCGCGGACGACCGTTTCGACGCCGACGAAGTAAACTTGGTAGTCGCCCGCCGGGATTCCGGCTTTCTCGCCGAAGCTCATTTCATATTTCCCGTCGACGATGTTTCCGCGCCCTTGCGTATCGCCGGAGACAAAGTAAATCGTCCCGCTTTCGACCGGCGCGCCGTCGTCCGAATAGGTAACCGTCCCGGTCAGTTTGACGTTGCCGGAACACCCGACGCAGAAGGCCGCCGTCGCTAAAATCAGCGTTAAAAATAAATTGCGCATTATCGTTATTTCTCCCTAACGCCGACCGCTCCGCGCGGAGCGTCGACGCCGAAATTAAGTTCAATTTGAGTTAAGTCGTTGGCTCGCGGCGCTTCGACGACCGTCAAGCCGCCGAAAACGCCGAGAACGTCGCAAACGTCGCAAACGTCGCCGTCCGAAATCAGTCGAGCGATTCCGCGCCGCCGTCGCCGACGACCGCGAACTTGCCGAGCGCGCCGTCCGAAATCAGTCGAGCGATTCCGTGCCGCCGTCGCTGACGTGCGCGAATTTGCCGAGCGTGCCGGCGTAAGCGGTCGTCGAAATCGCGCGGACGGAACCGTCGCCCATTACGAAGTTGACGACGCCCGCGTGCCAGGAGCCGAAGAAACGGTGCGGGTTCGTCGTGTCGCGCGGCGACGCGAGCGGGCAAGATTCCGCGACGGCGCGCCCGATCGCCCAGTCGCGTCCGTTGCCGCCGGTCGCGCCGAGGTAGTTTTGGTCGTGCCGCCATGCGGTCGACTCGGAACCGAGCATCCCGATCGGGATGTGTTTTTCGCCGAACATGAATTGGTTCGTCGTCCCGTCGACCCAACGCGACATCGCGTCGCGCGGCTGCCAAGTGCGTTCGTCGCCGGCGACTTCGATCTTAGCGCGGCGGAACGGCGAGAAGTTCCCGGCGCTCAACGCGTAGGACGTGTCTTCGCCGCCGACCCATTGGAAGTCGGTGCAGTCGGGCGACTTATACGTCGTGTAAATGACCGGCGCGTAGTCGGCGAACGGGCCGTAGGACGCGATCGATTTGAGACCGTTCATCGTAACGCCGTCGTGCGTCAAGCCGGTGTTCGTGAGCGGAGCGCCCGCGACGCCCGCGCGTCGGCTCGGGCATTTCACGTAAGGAACCGCGCTGAAGTTTTCGCGCAGTTCGTCCGTCATGTACTCGGTGTTGCGCCAGAAAAAGTCGCCGGCGCCGCTATCCGAACGGCAAAGGTCTTGACCGAAACCGGAGGAAGCGTCGTTCGCGCCGCGCCAGTTTTCCAGAACGTCGTAAATCGCCGTTTGCTCCATGTACGGCCAAAGGAGCGGCAAAATCGTCGCGTGCCCGATGTTAAGGTCGAGCGGCGGGAGTTTCCCGGTCGACGATTCGAAGTTGTGAACCGCCAAGCCGAGTTGCTTCATGTGGTTCGTGCATTGCATCCGACGCGCCGCTTCGCGCGCCGCTTGAACCGCCGGAAGAAGGAGCCCGATCAAAATCCCGATGATCGCGATGACGACCAACAACTCGACCAGCGTGAAGCCGCGACGGGAGAATTTACCCCCCCCCCCCAGTTTAACATTTTTCGACATTTCCGAATCCTCCTAGCGCTCGGAGCGCAACGTTGTAACTCTCGATGGTTGAGAACCTATAATAACGTTCGCGTCTTCGAGCGCCCGACGTTTCCGGCTTCTCCAAGACGACGAAACAATTGCGACGCGACAAAGCGCGACGCCGCCAACGCGAGTCCTTAAACGGGATCGGACGCGGTTATTCTCTTTCGTCGAACGAGCCTTTAAACGGGATCGGGCCGTCGATGTTTTTTCGTTTGCTAATAATATAACGTCGTCGACTTTCCAAGTCAAGGAAAATCGACTATTTTTGTCGAAAAATCTCCGTATCGCTTAAAAATTGCGCCGCCGAACGACGCGACGTCGTTAAAATCGGCCTCGCCCGCCCAATCGGAAGCGAGCGAGGCGCGTTTCCGTCGTCGACGCAACATTGGGAATTACAACGCTTCCGTTCCGCCGTCGTCGGCGCGACTTCCGGAAATTACAGCGCTTCCGTCCCGCCGTCGCTGACGTGCGCGAACTTGCCGAGCGTTTTCCCGGCGGCGGTCGTCGAAATCGAGCGAACCGCGCCGTCGCCCATCACGAAGTTGACGACGCCCGCGTGCCAAGAGCCGAAATAACGTTGCGCGTTCGTATAATCGCGAGCCGACGCGAGCGGATACGCTTCCGAAACGGCGCGGCCCAGCGCCCAGTCGCGACCGTTCGAATCCGTCGCGGCGAGGTAGTTTTGGTCGTGACGCCAAGCGACGGAGTCGCCGCCGAGCATCCCGATCGGGATATGTTTTTCGCCGAACATGAACTGGTTGCTCGTCCCGTCGATCCAGCGGGAAATCGCGTCGCGCGGCTGCCAGGTGCGCTCGTCCCCGGCGACCGAAACGATAGCGCGGCGGAACGGCGAGAAGTTCTTCCCGTGCAAGGCGTACTGATCCGCGGCGCCGACCCATTGGAAATCCGTGCAAGCGGGCGACTTATATTCGGTGTAAATAACCGGCGCATAGTCGGCCAGCGGCCCGTAAGACGCGCAGGATTTCAAGCCGTTTTGCGTAACGCCGTCGTGCTTCAACTCCGTGTTCGTCAGCGGAGCCCCGGCGACGCCCGAACGGCGGCTCGGGCATTTCACGAACGGAACCGCGCTGAAATTTTTGCGCAGTTCGTCGGTCATATAGTCGGTGTTGCGCCAAAAAAAGTCGCCGGAACCGGCGTTGGAGCGGCAAAGGTCTTGACCGAACCCGGACGTTTTATCCTTGGCGCCGCGCCAGTTTTTCAGGACGTCGTAAATCGCCGCTTGCTCCATATACGGCCAAAGGAGGGGCAAAATCGACGCGTGTCCCATATTAATGTCGAGCGGCGGGAGTTTTCCGGTCGCCGACTCGAAGTTGTGAACCGCCAACCCGAGTTGCTTCATATGGTTGACGCATTGCATCCGACGCGCCGCTTCCCGAGCCGCTTGAACCGCCGGGAGCAACAAACCGATCAAAATCCCGATAATCGCGATAACGACCAACAACTCGACCAGCGTGAAGCCGCGGTTGCCCAACTTGCCTAAATTAACGCAGTTTTTCCGCATAACTCAACCTTTTTTTCTCGCTCAAAACGCCGGGTTGCAAGGAGTTCGCGTTTTTATTTGCCTCAAACGCGCGCTCGAACCGCCGCCTTCGCAACGTTCAAAAGAAGTCCACAATATCGATTAATTCAACGTTTCTGTGAAACGATGATTCGATTTTATCCGCCGCGAAACGGCAAGTCAAGCAAAATCGCGCTTTCTTTCTAAAAAAATCGAAATTTTTTCGACGCGCCGCCGTTAACTGCCGCCGTCCGTCGTCGCCGCTTTTTCGCTCGTTTTTCAAACTTTTCAAACGCCGCTATTTTTCCGCCTTCAACGCCGCTTCCAAACGCCGCCCGATTTCCCTCGCAAACAATTGCCGAGCGGCGTCTTTTCGAAAAATTTTGTCCTCTTTTTTAACGCCCGTCCCCCAATAAACGCCGCGCTTTTCTTCGTAAAACTCGGTTAACGAGCCAATTTTCAACCAAGTCGGGTTGCCCGGTCGCCCTCCCGCGCTAAAAAAGTCGACGTCG
>JAFTUJ010000516.1 GCA_017466305.1 Thermoguttaceae bacterium | reverse complement strand
TTTACTTCTTGCGGCAAGACTTTCATTTCGCCGGAAACGTTCCGCGTCGTTCCAGGCGCGCCGCCGCGCAACCGCGCAAGTTTTGGTTTGCGACGAACGCGTTTTTCGCCGACGGCAAGCAAGCGGAGTTAACGCCGAATCAAGAGGTTGTTTGGCCGTTCCTCGACCAATATCTCGCGCTCGACGCCGAGCGTTTTCCGGAGCTGATCGCGACCGCGCGGCGTTGGGACGCCGAATCGGGCCTCCCTAAAGAAGATTTCGCCGGACGCGCCCTCTACATAACGTCGCGCCTGCGGGACGTCGGCGAATACCGATACGACCGCAAGGGCGTCGCGCGGACGCCGGGGCTCGACCCGCTCGAAGATTTCGTTTCGGTCAACAAAAGCGGGCATTGCGAGTACTTTGCGGGCGCGCTTGCGCTGATGTTGCGGGCGGTCGGGATTCCGTCGCGAACGGTCGTCGGTTTCCTCGTCTTTCCGAACGAAAACGGGGGCGAAACGGTCGTTCGGCAGTCGGACGCGCACGCTTGGACGGAGGCTTTTATCCCGCCGCAAAATCTCCCCGACGCGAACTCTCCCGCCGCTCGTCTCCTCGACGGCGCGTTCGACGAGTCGCCGAATAATTTTCCGGTCGATTCGAGTTGGACGGCGGACGGCGGTTGGCTCCGGCTCGACGCGACCCCGACGGCGCCGTTGGAAGCGGAAGCGAATTCTTTGCTCCTCAACGCGGCGCTTTGGAGCGACTTTTTCGCGTCGCTTTGGCGCGATTACGTCCTCGACTTCAACGGCGCGCGTCAAACGGAAGCGTTTTACCGCCCGTTGGTCGAAGGAGCCAAAAACGCGTTCGACGCCGTTCGTTCGTTTGGCAAAGACGGCTTCCGCCCCTTCGCGTCGACTTTAGAACGGTTGAAAGACGCGGCCGACCGAGCGAGTTCCGGCGACTGGAGCCCGGCGGCGGTCGGTTCGCTTTTATCGACGGCGGCGCGGTTGGCGGTCGCGGCGTTTGTCGCTTGGCGACTTATCCTCTTCTGCCGCCGTCGTTTCGGTCGCCGGCGGCTTTCTTCCGGAAGCGGAGCGGACGGCGCCGTCGCGGCGCGCCGCCGAAAGCGGCGCCAACGTCGCGAGTTCGCGTTTTATTATCGGCTCGAAAAAGCGCTTTCGAAACGACTTTCAACGGAACGCCGCGCCGACGAAACGCCGCTCGAATTCCTCGAACGCTGTTTCGCGTTGGAAGACGAGGCCGTCGCGACCGTTCAAAACGCTCAAAACGCTCAAAACGCCGCCAACGTCGCGACCGTTCAAAACGCTCAAAACGCCGCGACGGTCTCGCCGACGACGTGTCCCGCCGCCGAAACGACGGGCGCCGCAGCGCGTCGCGTTCCGAAAACGCCAAAGCAATCGGCCAAATCGTTAAAATCGGTTAAACCGCCGCGTTCCGTTCCCGCCGCTTCGCTCGAACCGACGCCGGACGCGACCCGCCGCCTCTTCCGCGAACTCGTCGAGCGGTATTATCGGGCCCGATTCGCCGGTTCGCGACCGACCGCCGCCGAAAAAGCGCGTTGGGCCGCCGCGCTCCGCGACGCGAAAATCGTTTGACGTTCCCCGCTCCGCGACGCGAAAATCGCTTGCCCCTGTCCCGCCCTCCCCGGCAAACGGCGGCGACGGCGCGGCGGCCGGTTCCAATCGCCCCTTAACGCGGCGCCGCGACCGATAAAAGCGTTTTATTCGCTTTATTCATTTTATTCGTTAGATTCGTCAATATCTAACGTCGGTTTCCCGCCGAGCGCGCCCGGTTGCGCCGCAAGAACGCCAAAAACGACGGAACGTCTTTCGACGCGCCGTAGTTTTCGCGTTTTCGCTTTCTTTTTCTTGCGCTTGCCGATCGTCCGCCGCCGCGCCCGAACGTCAAACGCCGCTCAACGGGCCCCGACTTTATCGATTTTAACGATAAAACCGGCGTTTTCCGCCGTTCTTTCAACGCTTTGTTCGCCTTGCGCGGCGCATCGCGCCCCGGTTAAGCGCGCGACGCGAGCCCGAATCTCGTCGAACGCCGCCAACAACCCGGCTCGATCGAGCCCGACGTCGGCGAGCTGTTCGTCGCGAGAACCGCAACGGATAAACGCGTCCGGAACGCCTTTTCGCAACAGGAATCGCGCGTCGAGCCCTTCGTCGTTCGCCGCCTCCAAAACCGCCGACGTAAAGCCGCCCGCCAACGCGTTTTCCTCGACGACGACGGTCGGAATCCCCGCTCGCAACGGTCGCAAAACGCGGTCGCTGTCAAGCGGCTTCGCAAACCGCGCGTTGACGACGCCGACGTCGAGAACCGGTCGCCCCGGAACGGCGCCGCGCGCGAAATCCTCCGCCAAATCGACCGCCGTTTTTAAAATCCCGCCGCCGCAAACGACGAACGCGCCGTCGGTTCCGTCGCGCAAAACCTCCGCTCGCCCGAGTTCGAACGGCGCGACCTCGCGGCGAATCCGCGCCGCCTTCGTTTTCGGGTAACGAATCGCCGTCGGGCCGTCGAGCGTCAACGCGAACTCGAACGCCCGCGCCATATCGCAAGCGTCGCCCGGCGCGATCGTCGTTATATTCGGAAAAGGCCGCAAATAACTCAAATCGAAAACGCCGTGATGCGTCGGGCCGTCCGCGCCGACCAACCCGGCGCGGTCGATCGCGAAGATAATCGGCAAATTTTGCAGCGACGCCTCTTGGAACAAATGGTCGTAAGCGCGTTGCAGAAACCCGCTGTAAATGTCGACGATAGGCCGCATTCCGGCTTTGGCGAGACCGGCGGCGAAGTTGACCGCGTGCGCTTCGCAGATGCCGACGTCGAAAAAGCGTTCCGGAAATTCCGCTCGCGCCGCTTCGAGCATATTCCCCTGCGTCATCGCGGCGACGACGACGCAAACGCGCGGGTCGCGCTTCATCGCTCGATAAATCGCGCAACGGGCCCAATCGGTAAAGGAACGCTCCTTCCCGCCGTTCGACGCGTCGAGCAACTCGACGACTCGGGCGGCGTTCGGCGCGTCGGCGATCGCGGCGTCGAGCGCGTTCGCTCGGGCTTTTTTCGGGTTCGGCGCGCGCCGACTTTTCGACGTTTTCAACTCGTCGTCCGCCCATTGGTCGAGCAAAACGACGCTTTCGGCGTTCAGCGCCTGCTCCGGACTCGTCGCGTGAAAATGCGCCGGGTCGATTTCGGCCGGACGGTACCCGCGCCCTTTTTCGGTCAAGACGTGCAGCAAGACCGGCTCGTCGATCGTTTTAATCCGTTCGAGGTATTTGCGCAACGTCGCGAGATCGTGTCCGTCGATCGGCCCGACGTATCGGAACCCAAAATCTTCGAAGAGCATTCCGCCGACGAGCCCGGCTTTCACCGCGTCGCGCAGTCGCGTTAGGAAGCGATAAGCGTTCGGTTTCCTCTTAAAAAATCGCCGAAACGCCGTCCGCGCGCCGAGATACGCCGGCGCCGTCCGCATTTTGTCGAGCGAACGCCCGAGCCCGCCGACCCGTTGGCAAATCGACATTTTGTTGTCGTTGAGGACGACGAGCATCTTTTGACGCAACCCGCCCGCGTGATTCAGCGCTTCAAAAATCGGGCCGCCGGCCAACGCGCCGTCGCCGACGACCGCGACCGAGTAACGCGGCGCGTCCGTTTTTTCCGATTCTCCGGATTTTTCCGCGTTCGTCGTCGTTTTCGCCGCCGTCGTCGACTCCGCCGCAGCCGTTTTCGCCGCCGTCGTCGACTCCGCAGCAACCGTCTTCGCCGCCGTCGTCGACTCCGCCGCAGCCGTTTTCGCCGCCGTCGTCGACTCCGCAGCAGCCG
>JAFTUJ010000515.1 GCA_017466305.1 Thermoguttaceae bacterium | reverse complement strand
GTCCATCGCCCTCGGCGCGGACATCGTCGAGCTCGACGTCGCGCGCACGAAGGACGGACGCTTCGTGCTCATGCACGACGAGTCGGTCGACCGCACGACGACCGGAAAGGGAAAAGTTTCGGAACTTACGCTCGCCGAAATCAAGAGTTTCGACGCCGGAATCAAGTTCGGCGAAGCGTTTAAGGGCGCGACCGTTCCGACGTTCGAGGAAGCGTTGGCGGTCATGCCGCGCGATACTTGGATTAACGTGCATTATTATGGGCCGGTCGAGGCGGTCGCGAAGGTCGTCGCGGTTATCGTCGAGCAAAAGCGGCTCGACCGAGCGTTTTTGGCGACGACGAAGGAGAACATCTTGGCGGCGCGGGCGGTCGAACCGGATATTTTGACCTGCAACATGACGCGGCAAGGAAAGGACTCGAAGGCTTACGTCGACTTGACGCTCGAGCTGAAAACGGAGTTCGTCCAGCTGGTGAAAGGCGTTTATACGGCGGAAGATATCGCGCGGCTCAAGGCGGCCGGCGTCCGGATTAACTGCTTCGGAACGAACGATCCGGAAGAGGTGAAGCGGATGTGGAGCGAGGGGATCGATTTCCCGCTCGTCGACGACTTGTCGCTGATGAAATTGGTCGAGGAACGCAAGCTCGCGACGCAAGTCGACCGCGCTTGGGCCGTCGCTTGGCGCAATTTCTATTCGCCGCAAACGAAGCTGTTTTACGACTTTATCGAAAGTCGCGAAGTCGGGAAAACGCTCGACTGTCTGCCGACCGAGGACGAAGTCGCGCGCCTTTACCCGAACGAATGCGGGTACGGGACGGCGATGGAAGACTGCGCGATTTCCGGCGGCGTCGTGTTGACCGCGCTCGTCGACCGCTTCGCCAACACCGGCGACGAAACGCTCAAAGCGAAAGCGCGCGACGTCTTCGAAGGGCTCGAACTCTTGACGACCGTTTCCGGCTCGCCCGGGTTCGTCGCTCGCGGCGTCAGCCCGAAAGCGCCGAAGTCTTGGTATATCAACAGTTCGCGCGACCAAGTAACGCACCTTGCGCTGGCGGTTTGGGAATATTGGCGCTCCCCCCTTTCCGACGACGAAACGAAGGAACGCGCCGCCAAAATTCTCTTCGCGATCGCCGACCGAATGACGCGAAACGTCGTTCCGGAGAACGATTTCGATTTTCTTTGCTCCGACGGAACCCGTTGCCGACGCGGGATTTGCCGAATGGCGAACGTCGACGATCACGAGGCGGCGCGACTGACGGCGCTTTACGCGGTCGCTTGGGACGTCGCGAAACGCTCCGGGAACGACGGCAAAGCGGACGAATATTGGACCCTTTGGCGGCGTTGGGCGCCGGAGACGGTCGCGCAGTCGGCGCATATTCGGGAAAACGTCGAGTTGCAGAACGCGGTCGCGACTTACGCGCTGTTGCAAATGCAAGAATCGCTCGACGTTCTTTGGCGGCTCGAACCGGACGCGGCGCTGAAAAAAACGCTCGCCGAAACGACCGATTTCGTCGCGAAGTTGGCGGCGAAGCGACAAAACGGCGCGCTGCAAACGTTGAAAAGTCGCGACTTAACGGAACTCGCGCCGAGTTGGCGGGAAGCGGGCGGGCTCGTCGGCGAATACCGCAAAACTTGGTACGCGCCCCGCGCTTGCGGAGAGTTGGCGCTGACGCAAGCGGTCGATTCGGCGAACGCGACGTCGTTTAACGCCGAGGCGGAGCGCGTTCTGCGGGAAGCGCTCGAAACGCCCGACTTCGACCAAATTTCGAGTTGCGGCGTCTTTCATTTGATCGGCGCTTACGAGAAGGCGCGGCGACGCGGTTTCCTCGGCGGCGAAGCGAAGTAACGTCGTTTAAGGAGTCGCGCTAACGCAAACGACGCCGGTTTTCAACCTTGGGGGCGAAAACCGGCGTCGTTTTTATTCGATTTCGAGCGTTTTAAAGACGCGTTTCGGGCGCCGCGGCGTCGCGTTTCGTTTCGTCGCGTTTCGTTTCGTCGCGTTTTGTTTCGTCGCATTTTGTTTCGTCGCGTTTTGACGGTTAACGTCGATAAAACGTTAAATCGTCGAAAGTTGCGGCGGGAACGGCGACGCTCGAACGACCGAAATCAGTCGAGCGGGCGAATCCAAACGTTGCGGAATTGCACCGGGCAGCCGTGTCCGCTGAACGCGATCGGAGCCTTTTCTTTCGGGTGATTCTTGCCCGGCAGGTTGAAGTGCGACGTCGTGCCGTAAACCTCTTGGTTGTTTTGCACCAGAACGCCGTTTTGCAGAATCGTAACGCGCGGATTCGCGACGCATTCGCCGGCTTCGTTGAATTTCGCCGGGGTGAAGAAAATATCGTACGTTTGCCAGTTGCCGGCCGGAACGCAAGCGTTGACGAGCGGCGGCGTTTGACCGTAAACCGAACCGCAGGAACCGTCCGGGTAGTTGTTCACTTTGTGCGAGTCGAAAACTTGAATTTCGTACGCGCCTTGGAGGATGACGCCGTTGTTCCCTTGGTCGCCCCAGTTCCCTTCGAAGTTCGCCGGGCACTTCCATTCGAGGTGAAGTTGGAACGCGCCGAACTTTTCTTTCGTCGCGAGGCGGCCGGAAACGCATTCGACGGCGCCGTCGACGAGCTTCCATTGCGTCGGTTGCCAAGCGTCGAGGTTCGTTCCGTCGAAGAGGACTTTAGCGTCGGCCGGAGCGGGCGCGAAGTAGGTCGGCGGGTCGAGGTTGAGACGCTTCGGGAGCGGGCGTTTCGGGTCGTGAACGCGGTATTCGCTCCACCATTGCTTCGGAGAATCGTTATAACCGTAAGATTCGTTTTCGTTTTTCGGAACGTAAAGGTCGTGCGCGAGAACGGAGGCGGAGGCGCCGAAGAGAACGCCGCCGAGCGCGAACGCCGAAACGGTTTTCGCAAACGCGTTGAACAACGTCATCGTGAGGATTCCTTATTAATATAAAGGGGGGGGAAATCGCGACGACGACAAACGGGCGAACCGAACCTAACGGAGCGTCCGGCGCCGCCGTCGCGACAAAACATCGCCGCCGCTCGAACGTCGCCGACGTTCGAACTTAAACGACGGTAAAGTGCGGGGAATGGAGAAAATAGCGAAGCGATATGACGGCGCGGCGACGCGACGCTTTTCGCCGAACGGCGCGAAGGACGCCGATTTGCCGCGTCGCTTTTTAACGTCGACGGGGCGCGTCGCTTTGGCGCCTGTTTTCGCGTCTTTTCGTGTTGTTATTTTTGCGGGCGGCGAATCTCGACGCTGCCGCGGTGAGCGGTCAAACCTTCGACCGTCGCGACGCGGTAAACGTCGTCGGCAAGGTTTTCGAGTCCGGCTTGGTCGAAGCAAAGGAGGCTGTTGCCGCGAATGAAGTCGTTGCAGGACAACCCGCTGGCGAAGCGCGCCGAACCGCTCGTCGGGAGGACGTGCGACGGGCCGGCGGCGTAGTCGCCGAGCGCGACGGGGGTGTAATTGCCGAGGAAAATCGCGCCCGCGCAGGGGATTTTTTCGGCGAGTTCTTCGGCGTTTTGCGTCGCGATGTGCAGGTGTTCCGGCGCGATTTCGTTCGTAACGCGGCAAGCTTCGTCCGCGTCGCGGGTCAAAATGACGGCGCCGAAGTTTTCGAGCGCTTGGCGAGCGAGCGCGCCCCGTTCGACCCGAGCAAGCGTCGCGTCGATCTCGGCGACCGCGGCGCGGAGCGTTTTTTCGTCCCAACCGATCAAAACGCTCGAACCCGGCGCGTGTTCCGCTTGCGCAAGAATGTCGTAAGCGGTATAATCGGCGCGGGTCGTTTCGTCGACGATAACGACGACTTCGCTCGGCCCGGCGATCGAGTCGATATCGACGGCGCCGTAAACCGTCCGCTTGGCGAGG
>JAFTUJ010000514.1 GCA_017466305.1 Thermoguttaceae bacterium | reverse complement strand
CCAATCGCCGCCGAACGCGTCGAAACCGTCGACCGGTCGAGCCGGGCCCGCCGGAACGAACGGAAGCGCTTCGATTCGCGCCCCCAACGTCGCGACCGCCGCCGCCGACGCCGACGCCGCCGCCGACTCGCCCGGCTCCGCTCCGAACGACGTTCCCAACGCCGACGTTAGCGCCGACGCGCCAAGTATTAACGCGCCGCAAAACGCGCCGATCTTTCCTCTCGTTTTTCGATTCTTTCGCATGCTCGCCTCCGTTTTTCGTCGCGTTTTCGCTCCCGAGCGCCGCGTCGACGACGCTTCGCTTTTCATTATAAACGACGCGAATCCAAAAATCAACCGCGCCGTTCCCGGAAACAGGATTTAACGAAAAATCCAATTTTTTCGCGAAAAAACGTTTGACGCGACGCTAAAAATTTGTTAAACTTGACAAGCTTAGAGCCCGACGCGACCGCCGCCGCTAAAGCGGTTTTTCCGCAAACGCCCGCCGCGTTCGCGTCCGAGCGACGTTAAAATCCCCCCGAAACCGTCGGCGACTTCCGCTCCGACCGTTTTTACCGCAATAATTGGCGACCCGTTCCCGTTCCGCGTCGCTCCGCCCGGTTTCCGTTAACCTTCGCCCTTATTTCCCGTCCGTTAAGGAGTCGCCCTATGCCGCGTTGTCTTTCGACGCTCGCCCTTTGCGCGCTTCTCGCCGTCGCCGCGAGCGGTTGCGATCTGTTAAAATCCAAAAAGAACGAATCCGGCGATAAAAAACCGCAAGAGGCGCTAAAAGTCTCCGTCGTCGAGCCGACGACGCGCGAAATCCAAGATTTTGAAGAAGTTAACGGACGAACGGCGGCGGTCGAATCGGTCGACGTCCGCGCGCAAGTCTCCGGCTATCTCGAAGAAATTTGCTTCCAACCGGGGCAAAACGTTAAAAAGGGCGACGTTCTTTTCAAACTCGACGACGCCGTTTACGCCGCCGTCGTCGCGCAACGCCAAGCGGACGTCGAACGGAGCGCGGCGGACGTCAAAAGTCGCGAAGCCGAAATCGCCTCTCAAACCGCCGACCGCGACCAAGCCCTCCTCGACTGGAACCGCCAAAAAGAATTGAGCGCGAAAAACGCGACCTCGCAACAATCGCTCGAACTCGCCGAAACCGCTTACAACCGTTCGCAAGCCGGGCTCGTCGCCGCGCAAGCGGAATTGTCCGCCGCGCAAGCGGAACAGCAAGCGGCGAAAGCGAACCTCGCCCGCGCGCAAATCGACCTCGATTACGCGACGATTAAATCGCCGATCGACGGCGTCGTCAGTCGCGAACAAATCACCGTCGGGAACCTCGTCGAAAGCGGCTCCACCCTCCTGACGAGCGTCGTTAAAGTCGACCCGCTTTACGTCTTCTTCGACGTCGACGAACGAACGCTCCAACCGTTCCGGCTCAAAGTCTTGCCGCTCATCGACAAAGAAGACGGCTTCACCGTTAAATTCGCGCTCGGCGACGAACCGTTCGAACGCGAAGCCAAAGTTCAATTTAACGAACCGCGCCTCAACGAAACGACCGGAACGCTCGAGTTCCGCGCCGTCGCCGACAATAAGCCGAACGACAACGGAACGCGCAACCTCCTGCCGGGCGTCCGCCTCCGCGTCCTCTTCCCGACGAGCTTGCCTTACCAAGCGACGATCATCCCGGAAGAAGCGATTCTCACCGACCAAAACGTCAAGTACGTCTTCACCGTCGACGCGGAAAACAACGCCAAATACACCCCGATCAAACTCGGCGCCCTCCAAGACGACAATATGCGCGTCGTCCTCGCCGGTCTCGAACCGGGCGCCCGCGTTATTACCGATCAACTCCTGAAAGTTCGCGACGGCGAACCGGTCGAGGCGACCGTCGTCGAAAATCGCTCGACGACGATGGTCATCCGCGAAGACGGAACCTTCTACCCGAACGACGGCGGCGAACCCTACCAAGACGAACTCGCGACGACGCCCTTCGTCGGAGAAGGCAAAGAAGCGCCCGCCCAAATCGCCGACGACGCCGAAAACGCTCAAACGTCGGAAGCCGCGCCGGTCGAAAACGCGGCCCCGCAAAGCGCGTCCGAAACGCCGCAACCGCAAAAATAACGCGGTTTCCGTTTCGGTTTTCCTTCCTTATTCCTCCAAGACGAACGCCCTTTTCAACAACGACGTTTCGTCGCAACATAAAGGAACAATACGTTGGCGCGCTTTTTTACCGACCGACCAATTTTCGCGAGCGTTTTGTCGATCTTGATCGTCTTGATCGGCTCCATCGCTTACTTTTCTCTCCCGGTGGCGCAGTACCCGAACGTCGCGCCGCCGATGATTTACGTCAGCGCGAACTACTCCGGCGCGAACGCCAAAGCGGTCGCCGAGTCCGTCGCGACGCAAATCGAAGACCAAGTTAACGGCGTCGAAGGAATGCTCTACATGGAGTCGACCAGTTCCAACGACGGCCGAATGGGGCTCGCCGTCGCGTTCGAACCGGGAACCGACCTCGACGACGCGCTCGTTCTCGTTCAAAACCGCGTTCAGTTGGCGACTTCGAAACTTCCCGAGCAAGTCAAGCGCGTCGGCGTTACCGTCCGCAAGCGGTCGCCGTCGTTATTGATGATGATCAACTTCGTTTCGCCCGGGAACAAATACGACCAAGTTTACCTCAGCAACTACGTTTCGCTCCGCGTTCGCGACGCGATTTCCCGCGTTTACGGCGTCGGCGACATCTCGATCTGGGGCGAAAAGGCGTACAGCCTCCGCGTTTGGCTCGACCCGGCGAAGATGCGCGCTCGCAACCTGAACGCCGCCGACGTCGTCGCCGCGATTCAAGAGCAAAACCAACTCGTCGCGACCGGCTCGCTCGGCGAACCGCCGATGAACGAACCGATCGTCTTCCAACGCCCGTTCGACCTCGAGGGCCGCCTTTCCCCCGACGAAAACGGCAAAGCGTTCGAGGATATCGTCGTTCAAACCGACGAAACCGGTCGCGTTACCTTGCTAAAAGACGTCGCCCGCGTCGAGTTAAGCGCTCTTAACACCAACGTTACCAGCTCTTTCGACGGGCTTCCGACCGTTACCCTCTCGATCAACCAGCTTCCGGACGCGAACGCGGTCGAAACGTCCGAACGGGTGCGCGCTCGCTTAGCCGAACTCGCGAAAGAGTTCCCGGACGGTATCGACTACGTCGTCGCGTACGACACGACGCCGTTCGTTAAATCCTCCATCGAAGCGGTGCAACACACGTTGCTCGAAGCGATCGTTTTGGTCGGTTTGGTCGTCGTGTTGTTCCTGCAAAGTTGGCGCGCGGCGCTCATTCCGCTCTTGGCGGCGCCGATTTCGTTGATCGGGACGTTCATCGCGATGAGCGCGCTCGGTTTCAGCTTGAACAACCTTTCGCTTTTCGGGCTCGTTTTGGCGATCGGGATCGTCGTCGACGACGCGATCGTCGTCGTCGAGAACGTCGAGCGACACATTCACGACGGACTTTCGCCGCGCGAAGCGACTTATAAAGCGATGCACGAGGTTTCCGGCGCGCTGGTCGCGATCGCGTTGGTCTTGGCGTCGGTCTTTATTCCGGCGGCCTGCGTTCCGGGCGCGGTCGGGATGTTTTACCGCGAGTTCGCGCTGACGATCGCCGTTTCGACGTTGATCTCCTGCTTCATTTCGCTGACGCTGAGCCCGGCGCTTTGCGCGTCGATGTTGCAAACCAAGGGCGCGCGACGCGACCCGTTGACTTGGCTGATCGACGTTTGTTTCGGTTGGTTCTTCAAGCTCTTCAACGTCGTTTTCGACGCGTCGACGACGATTTACGTCGGCGTCGTCCGCTATATGCTGCGGTTAAGCCTTATCGTTTTAATCGTTTACGGCGGGCTCCTTTACTTGACGGCGGAGACGTTCCGCTCGACGCCGACCGGCTTCATTCCGGTTCAAGACAAGGGCGTTATGCGCGGCGCTTGCGAACTTCCGGACTCCGCGTCGTTGTTCCGCACTCGCGAAATGATGCGCAAGGCGTACAAAATGGCGCTCGACACGCCCGGCGTCGCGCACGTCATCGGCACCGAGGGGCGCAGTTCGCTCGTCGACTCCGCCGCGTCGAACGTCGGTTCGTTCAACTTCGTTCTCGAACCGTTCGATGAACGCGCGAAAAAGGGCTTGACCGACGTCGTTATTAAAAACGAACTCGAAAAGAAATTCGCGACGCTAACCGAAGGCAAATGTTACGTCTTCCGCGCGGCGCCGGTCGACGGCGTCGGTCTCGGCGGCTTGAAAGTTCAGCTCCAGTACAAGGGCGGCTCGTCCGATTACTCGACGCTGCAAGAAGTCGGCGACAACGTCGTTGACATTGCGTCGCAAATGCAAGAATTCAACACGTTGAAGAACGCCTTCCGCGGTTCCGTTCCGCAAGTTTTCCTCGACGTCGACCGCAACAAAGCGAAGGCGATGAACGTTTCGCTCGACGACGCGTT
>JAFTUJ010000513.1 GCA_017466305.1 Thermoguttaceae bacterium | reverse complement strand
GTCGGCGACGTAAACTTAGCGAAAAGAATCGCCGCCGAGAGCGTTCGTTCGTCGGTGGTCGCCAACCGCAGAAGGATAAATTCAGGGGGGAAAAAATGATTTCTCGCGCCGCGCAAGAAAAACTCGCCCGCGTGTTCGACGGGCCGACGCTAACGCTTTTAGGAACGGTCGACGCCGACGGGCGCCCTTGGACGCGGTACGTTATGGGCGTCCTCGACGACCGCGGAACGATCCGAATCGCGACGAAACGCGACTCGCGCAAAGTCGCCGACGTCGAAAACCTGCCGTTCGTTCACCTGCTCGTCGGACGCGACCTCTTTTCGAGCGACTGCGAATACGTTCAAATCGCCGCTCGAGCGGTCGTCGTCGACGGCGCGCAACCGGTCGCCGCTTGGAATCCGGCGGCGCGAACGTTCCTCGCCGGTTCGAATCCGTCTTACGCGCTGATCGAAGCGCGTCCGTACCGCGTCGAAGTTTGGTCGGCGAAGGCCGCGCCGAACGAGAACCCGATCGTTTTCGAAGAGGAGGACGCGGACGCCGATTTCGAAGCGTCGCTCGCCCGTTTTTGGGTCGACGACGAAGAGTTCGAGCCCGAACCGGTTTAAACGACGTAAAATAAGCAGAATAGGCAAAGCGGTAAAAGAAAAAACGCCCGAATCGACGCGATCTTTCGTCGGTTCGGGCGTTTTTTTCGGTCGAATTTTATCCGCCGAGCGCTCCGGCGGTCGCATTTTCACCGCCGAGCGCTCCCCCAAGGAAGGCGCGGCGAACGCCCGGTTCATCGGCGTCCAACCGAGCGTCCTTAAGATAATCGAGCGTCCTTAAGATAATAAGGGCAAACGTCAGTTGCCGATTTGGAAGAATTTCGCCTCTTCGTCGGCTCGCTCGTTCAGCGTTTTCAACTCGTCGTCGGTCAGCGCGCGGAAGCGGACGACCTTAATAACGCCCTTGCTAATCCAGCTCGTCAAGCCGAGCGGTTCGCAACGCGACACTTCGAAGCGCGTCCCGAGGCGGCGCCCTTCGACGACGCAATCGATTCCAACTTCGTCGTCGACCCAAACGCGGAGCGCCCGTTTCGAGACTTGGATGCGGAAGCGGTACCATTGGTCGTTCTTGAAGTTGTAAAACGACGACGTCGAGTTTTGCGACGCGTCCATATCGTCGACGTTCGAAATCCCGAGGACGGCGCCGCCCCAACCGCCGTTGATCAACGTAACGCTGACGTCGCCGATCGGGAAAGTCGTCGCGGAGAAGAAGTCCGTCCCCATTTCGCGGCGCGAAACGATTTCGAGTTCGTAATTTTCGCGCGGAAGTTTGAAGCCGGCGGCCTCTTCGTCGAACTTGATCGAGGTCGACGACGCGCCCATTCCGAGAACGATCGCGCCGTCCTCGACGACCGGCGTTTCGGCGCCCGCGTCTTCGAGGTCGACCCAATTTTTCAGCGTTTTTCCGTCGAAAAGATACGTCCATTCGTATTTGGCGTCGTCCGCTTTCGACTCGGCAAGCGCGTCGTAAGCCGGTTTGTCGTCGTCGGCGGCGGCCTTGACGAACGAAGCGTTCGACGCGAAAAGGGCGAGCGTCGCGACGGTCGCGGCGACGGCGAGCGAAAAGAAGCGTTTCATTGCAAATTCCCTTTCAAAAAGAGTTCGGCCAAATCGGCGCCGCGTTCGAAAACTCGCGTCGACGCGGCCCCGGTCGTTTCGTCGTAAGTCGCGAACCCGTCCCCGGCGACGTCGGAACCGACGACGGCCCAAGGAACGGCGCCGCGCGAATGCGTTTTGATCGCGACCGGCGTCGGATGGTCGGGCGAAATCAGGAGCCGCCAATTCTCGAACGTTCGCAACTTCTCCAAAATCGGCGGGAGCGTCAGTCGGTCGATCGCTTCGAGCGCCGCGACTTTTTTCTCGGCGTCCCCTTCGTGTCCGGCTTCGTCCGGCGCCTCGACGTGAACGCAAACGACGTCGAAACGGTCGAGCGCGTCCGCGGCGGCGCGCCCCTTGGCGGCGTAATCGGTGTCGACGTACCCGGTCGCGCCCGGAACTTCGAGAACTTCCCAACCGAGGTTGCGCGCGATTCCGCGCAGCAGGTCGACGGCGGTGATCATCGCGCCCGGCCCGAACCCGAATTTTTCGGCGAACGGAACGAGTCGCGGCCGCGTCCCCTGCCCCCAAAGCCAACACTGCGTCGCCGGGAGTTCGCCGTTCGCGATTCGTTTTTTATTCGTTTCCGACGCGGCCAAGCGTTCGGCGCAAAGCTCCATTAATCGGCGGAGCGCGGCGCCCCCTTTCCCTCGCGGCAACACGTCGAGAATCGAGCGGTCGGCGTAATCGTGCGGCGGCGCGGTCGTCGTCGACGCGTCGAACGGCGCCGCGTCTCCCCCAACTTGCCCCTTCTCCCCGGTACGACCGTCTTGTCCAACTTGTCCGCTTTGCCCGTCTTGTCTATTTCCTTCCATTTGCGAACCGTCGCCGGAAATTTTTGCGCCGTCCGGTCGGAAAATCATCAAGTTGCGGTACCCGACGCCGGGAAAAAACTCGACGGTTCCGCCGATTTCCGGCGCGATTTCGGCCCAGCGCGGCGCGACGTCGGCGTTAATCTCGGCGAGAAGCGCGGTCGCCTCGGCGGTCGAAATATGTCCGGCCGAAAAGTCCCGCATAACGCCGTTTTCGACGCAAACGAGATTGCAACGGAACGCCCAATCGTTCGGGCCGAGTTCGAGATTTTGCGCCGCCGCTTCGAGCGGAGCGCGTCCGGTGTACGACTCGGTCGGGTCGTATCCGAGAACCGACAGCGTCGCGACGTCGGAACCGGGCGTCATTCCGTCCGGAACGTTGAACGACCGCCCGAGCGCGGCGCGCGGCGCCAGCGAGTCGAGCGTCGGGGTCGCCGCCGCTTCCATCGGAGTTTTTCCGTTCAAAGCCGGAATCGGATCGTCCGCGAAACCGTCCGGAATCAACACGACGCGTTTATAAACGCTCATTGGAGTTTCGTCTCCTTGTCGTTTTGCCGTCGACGGCGTTCGGCGCGCCGCGTTTTCCGTCCCGTCGTCGCGAACGCTTGCGAGACTTCGGCGAGGCCCCGCGAACGATTCGCCCGTCGGCGCGCTTCCTCGATTTTGATATTTCAACGCCGTTTCAATATTTCGGCGCCCAAAACCGGAAACGTGTCAAAAATCTTCGGACGCGACAAAAAAACGCTTCTCAACGCGAACGCAAACGTTCGGCGGCGGACGGCGTTCTCTTTCCGTCGCGACGCTCCGCCGTCGAAAGCGCCGCGATCGGGGAACCTCGGCGGCGCGCTCGGTTTTCCGCGTCGTCGAAACTCCGTCGAATTTGTTCGCAAGCTCGGTTGGAACTCGCCGTTTTCTTCGTTTTTAGCGCCGTTTTGCGACGTTCAAAAACGCTCGTTTTTCAAAAACGTTCGCGCAAACTTCAATCGAAATCGCGGGTCGCGACGACCGGCGTTCCGGTTCCGAGCAGGTCGGCGATCAGAACGTCGCCGCGACGAATCGGCTTCCGCAACCGAAGCGCGTCGATTTCCTTCATCGCGTCGAAGAGGCGCCCCTTCGGAATCGGCCCGGAAGTTCGCACCGGCGCCATATCGACAAAATCGCCGTTTTCGTCGACGATTCGCGCCGTCGTCGTCAGCGTTCGCGTCGGATTCGTCGTTTCGGCCAAACCGTAAAGCTCGCCGCGTTTGCAAGTGTTCCCGGAAACCGTCCCGGCCTCGACGTCGACTTCGAGCGCGCACCCTTGCGGACAAACGATACAAACCAATTTTTGCGTCGCCATTTTTCGCCTTTTTTCGCTTTTTCGCTTTTTTAATTATTTTTCGCTTTGATAATATTAAACGCCAACTTCGCCGTTTTGCGCCGTTTCGCTATTTTAGCCTCTCGGCGACTTCCGGTAGGTCGCGCGGCAGTTTTTCGTTTCCCAAAATTCAACTTGTCCGACGACGAAACCTTGCGCTTCGACGTATTCGTAAATCATTTTCGCCAAGCGTTCGGCGGTCGGATTCTCGTCGAAGAGGAAAACCGGCTCCCCGGCGGCGGTCAAAATCTCGGCCAACGGGTCGTCCTTCGCTAAAAAGACGCGGTGATCGAGCGTTTCGTCGATCCAGGTTCCGACGATCGCCTTCAAATCGACAAAATCGAGCGCCATCCCCTGCTCGTTCAGCGAGTCGACGAGAATTTCAACGCGCACTTCGGCGTTGTGCCCGTGCAACCGTCGGCATTTTCCCTCGTATCGATAAAGTCGGTGCCCGTAAGAAAAGGAAAAGTCGCGAGCGACGGAAAACATACGCCTAAACTCCAACGTTTTTCAAAATCCGCGTCAAAAATCAATATTTACCTAAGCCGCTTGAACCGAATAAGCCGCTCGAACTCCGCGGCGCCGACCTTTGCGGAGTCGCGGACGTTCCTATTATACCTCTTCTTTTCTTTCTTGGAAGACGGCGACGGCGGCGCTCGGCGCGTCGGAACGTTTTTTCGGCAAAATTTCCGCCGTTTTTTCCTCGACGCTCGACGCTTGCGCTCTTCCGATTCTTCCTACTTTACCAATTTATCCCATTTTATGTTTTCGTTTGTCGACTTTTAGGGTCTTCGCGGCAAAAAAAGCCGTCTTTCCGCTTTGCGCCGCTTTTCAAAATAAACAAATTGGGTAAAATATACAAGAAAAACAAAAACCGCTCAATTTGGGCGCAAATTTTACCGATTTACAAAGATCAGGCGGTTTAGGCGTTTTTTCGAACGCGCCCGTATCGCGTCGGAACGCGACGACGTTGCGACCGCCTTCACGTCGTCGCGTCGTTGCGAACGACGCGTTTTCCGAACCGCAGCCGTTTCGACGCGAAGCGGCGCCCGTCAATTTTAAGGAGAAAAAGATGAAATGTAACCTCTTCGCGGGCCTCTTGGTCGCCGCCGCGCTCGCCTTCGTTTCGCCCGCCGCCAACGCTCAAGACGCGCTTGTCGCGACCGACGCCGCTCCGGCTCAACCGGTCGCTCAAGCTCAAACGACCGACGTTTGCAACGAATGCGAAGGCGGCGTCGTTCTCGGTTCCGGTCTCGTCGGCGGTCGCGTCGCGGGCGTCGGCGCCGGTTTGGGCGGTCGCGTCGGCGGTCTGCGCGCCGGTTGGGCCGAACGTTCGAATCGTTTCCGCGCCGACCTTGAAAAACGCCTGTACGTTCGCGAAATCGTCGCGCCGTCGCCGTACGCGGTTCCGTCCGGCGAACTCCAAGATTGGTCGCGCTTCAAGTACTATCCGTACGGTTATTACCAACACAACTTCCGCGACGCGTCGGGCCAACCGGCGTCGATGGGCCTTCAAATGTTCAACCCGGCTTGGCAAAACTACTATCCGGCGCCGCGCCGCTTCCACGAAGGCAAACACTTCATTCTCGACGTTTTCTAATGTAAAACGTTCGCGCTTTTAAGCGACTTGCGAGCCGTTCCGTTTTCGGAGCGGCTTTTTTATTGGTCGTTCGCCCGTTGAAATTCGCTTCCAAAATCGTTCTTTTTCCGCCCTTTTTGGGCGAGCGACGCTCTTTCCGCGTCGGGCCGCCCGCCAACTCGCCGCGTTTTAAATCGGCGCGACCGCCTCAACGCTCCCCGCGACGTCGGCGCAAATTTTTCCCGCCGTCGCCGACTCCGCGCGCCGACGACGCACACCTCAAGCAAAAATCGAGAAATTGTGCGGGGGAGTCCTTGCGCCGTCTTATTTCTGTGTTATATTATCCATCAAGTTAAGGAAGTCTTCCGAAAAATCGTAAAACTCCGCGCCGTTTAACGACGGCGTCGCGCCGACGGTCGGCTTTTTCGGCAAGAACTCGCAGACGGAATATTTCGTCGCCCGAACGTTTCAGCCCCCCAAACCCCGAGAAGGAGAAGATTATGTTCAAACGCGCTCGTCGTTGTTGGTGGAGAGATTGTTTATTGTTCACCGCCGCTTAAACGTTCGTCGGTTTTCTTCGACGTTTCGTCCGTCTTTGCGTTCGTTTATCGAACGCTTTTTTTTTACGCCGCGCCGAATCGCGTCGAAAATCATTCCTTAACCCAAAATTCAAACAATAAACAACGACGCCGCGTCCAAACCGCTTCAAAAGAAAAAAACGGCGCGAAATTTAAAAAGGCAAACCTCGAAGACGCGTCCAAACCGCTTCAAAAGAAAAAAACGGCGCGAAATTTAAAAAGGCAAACCTCGAAGACGCGCCAAAACCGCTTCAAAAGAAAAAAACGGCGCGAAATTTAAAAAGGCAATCCCCGACGACGCGCCAAACCGCTTCAAAAGAAAAAAACGGCGCGAAAATCAAAACGGCAAACCCCGACGCCGCGCCAAAACCGCTTCAAAAGAAAAAACGGCGCGTCGACTCGCGACGACCGCCGTTTTCAACTGGGGTACAGGGATTCGAACCCCGACTAACCGGTTCAGAGCCGGCTGCGCTGCCTTTACGCTATACCCCAAAAACTCTATTTGCCTTCATTTTACCCCGTTTTAAGCGCTCGTCAATTCTTCGCCCGGAAATTTTCGCCAAAAAACAAGCGCGTTCCCCGCCAAAGTTTTCGCCGACGCGCCGCGTCGACACTACAACCGCTACAACCGCTACACTTTCTTTAAAAAAGTTAAAATACACAAGATAACGGAATTGCCTAATTCACAATAAATAGTATAATTGGTTAAATGGAGAAGACTGCGTAAAATTTTGTCAAAATCGCCGCTCTTCTTGCAAACGTCGGTCGGCGCGACGCGTTCTCGCCTTCGCGCGACCTTCACCGTTGTTTTTATACCCCGCTTCGACGCGAAAGGACTTTAAAATGGCGAAACTTTCCGGTTTTTTCATGTCGACGCTTTTGATTGTCCTCTGCCTTTGGATTAACGTTTGTCATTATCCGGACGCGCCGCGAATGTCGGCGCCGGTCGACGACGACGCGACTCCGGCCGAACTCGTTCCTCAATCCGTTTCCCCCGCTTCCGAACCGGTCGAAGAAGAAACGAACCAAGAGGAAACGAGCCGCCCAAGCGGATTGCTCGCCGAGGTCGTCCCCGCCCCCGTTCCGGAATTGCTCGACGTTTCCGCGTCTCAACCGATCGACGAAGGTCTCGACGCCAACAAAGCGACGCCCGCCGTCTTGGCCCCGGCCTCCTTTCCCGGCGACGGAGCCGAAATCGACGACGCGCCGCGCCAAAAACGCGACGTCGCGCCGCGACCGCCGGTTTTAAGCGAGGAAATTTCAAACGCCGCCGAAAAAAACGCGCCCGCTCGTCCGATCGCGTCCGCGCCGTCCCCCGTTTCAACGTCCGCGCCGTCAAACGCTTCGCAAGCCGCGCCGCAAAGCGCTTCGCGCTCCGTCGCGACGCCGACGCAAGACGCGCGACGTTCGGCGACGAAACCGCGCGGCGCAAAATACGTTCGCGTTCCCGACGTCGAAATCGACGCGTATTCCGGAGGCGTTCGCGTCTCCCTCGCGTCCAAAGAAGAAACTCGCGTCGTCGGCGCGACGCGCGCCGGTCGAACGTTAAACGTCGCCGCGCCCGCCCCCGCCGCCCCTTGAACGCGTTCGCCCGCTCCCAATTCAAACGTCGTTTTTCCTTCTTGCGTCGACGGTAAAATTTGCGTTTCGCCAACGCCGTTCCGTCGACGTCGTATTTTAAAAGAAAACGCCTTCGAAGCGTCGCGCGCCGTCGATTTTAGCGTCGCGCCGCAATTAACGCTTCGCCATTCTTTTAAAACGGAAGGAACAACGATGATTTATCGTTTAGTCGATCGCGGCGCCGACGGCGAACCGCGCGTCCGCGATTTCAGCGACGTCTCCGAATTGGTCGCGCGCTTCGAGAAAATCGGCGTCGACGACTGCAGCGCCGACCTGCGCCTGCGCGGCTTTCCCGTCTTTCGCGGCCTTATCGGGCCAATACCGGAACGAGACGGAACGATCGCGCGGTACGAAACGCCGGAAATTTTTGAAAAATTAACGAAAGAATGGAGCGCGCCGCAACGTCGCAAGTCGAAACGCAAAACGCCCGACGCCGACGCGACCGCTTAACCGTCCGCGCCGGAATCGGCGACGCGTCCCGTCCCGATTTTCTCCCGCCGACGACGCAGACGACGCTTCCGCTTCAGCCGTCGACGCCGACGCGCCTCCGTTTTTCCCGTCAACGCCGCCGTTATGTCGCTCCTTGAAACGCTCGCCGCGCCGGAAACGCTCCCGTCGATTTGTCGCGCTTGGTTCGAAGCGGCGGCCGACGCGGGTCTCGACGCGCTCGGATTCGCGCCGATCGGGCCGGCGTCGACGTTCGAACTTTTCGCCGAACGCGTTCGTCGGGGCGACTGCGCCGGGCTTCCTTATCTCGAAGAAAACCTCGAAGCGCGCCGCGATCCGCGCTCCGTTTTGCCGTCGGCGCAAACTCTCGTCGTTGTCGCGCTCTCGGAACGCCGCCTCCGCGCCGAATCGACCGCCGCGACGCAAACGCTCGCCGCCGAGCTTGCGCGCCTTGCCGAGCTTGCCGAATCTCCCTTAACCGCCGAAACGCCGCGCTCTTCCGGAACCGTCGTTCCTTACGCGGCTTGCCTCGACTATCACGACGTTCTAAAGCGCAAGCTCAAACGACTTCGCGCCTTTTTTCTCGACCGTTTCCCGACCGCCGAGGCGCGCGCCGTCGTCGATACCGCGCCGCTTCTCGAAAAAGATTGGGCCGTCCGCGCCGGAATCGGCTTTTGCGGGCTCCACTCGCTCGTCGTTTCGCCGCGTTTGGGGT
>JAFTUJ010000512.1 GCA_017466305.1 Thermoguttaceae bacterium | reverse complement strand
TCTTCGTCCTCAAAGTCGAGGAGCGCGCCGTCTTCGTCGTCGGTTTCTTCGTCGGCGGTTTCGGGAATCGGGTCGAGGAAAACGAGGTCTTCCGCTTCCTCTTCCGGTTCGACGACCGGCGGCGCGAGGTACTTTTCGTCAACCCCGTCGAGCCCGAGGTCGAGGAGGAAGGAAACGCGGTCGCGCGTAACGCCGGCCACCGAGTCGACGATCGAAACGCGTTCGCCGATCAGCCAGTTAAAAATACTCGATTTGCCGACGTTCGGTCGGCCGATGATGGCAACTTTTGCAACGCCCATTAATAATAACGTCTTTCAAGCGTCGGCGTCGACGGCGCGACGTTCCGGTTCGATGCAATCGGAAACGCGCCGTTTCGACTCCGAAGCAAAACAAGGCTTCGGTCGTTAAAAACGACAAAAACGGTAAAGTCGGAGGAGGACGACGTTGAAATTGGGGTTCCGTTTTTACGGAAAACGCCGATTTCGCCAATAAAACGAATTTTACCGGCAAAATCGGCTTCTAAGGTCGAGGCGTCGTTTTTACCAAACCAAACGAATTTTCGGGAAAAAACGACGCGACGCGATTATTTTTCGAGAACGACCGCGAAGGACCGTCCGCCGTTCGTGTTGTTGACCTTCAAGAAGGTCGTTTTTTCGAGCGGTTGGGAAGCGCCGCGAGCGACGTTGATCGGGCAGTCGGCGGCGATTTCGTCGCAGTTGCGCGTCGCGGGAAGGGTTCCTTTTTCGGCGGCCAAGATGGACGCGGCCAACTCGACGGCGCCGGTTCCGCTCCCGAGGTTGCCGAACGCGCCCTTGGCGGAATAAACCGGAACGTCGCCGACGACGTTCGCGAGCGCGGCGGCTTCGACGGCGTCGTCTTTAACGCCGAGTCCGTCGGCGTTGACGTGCCCGAGATCGGCGGCGGTTCGATCGGCGCGTTCGAGCGCAAGACGGCAAGCGCGTTCGACGGCGCCTTGTTGAATCCCGAATTTCGCGGTCGGTTCGAGCGCTTCGGCGAAACCGAGAATCGTCGCCAACGGTTTGGCGCCGCGAGCGAGCGCGAATTCTTTGCTTTCCAAAACGAACGCGGCGCCCCCTTCGCCGATCACCGTGCCGGCGCGATTTTTATCGAACGGACGCGGCAAATCTTCCGGCGTTTCCGTCCAAGGCGCCAAGTCGTAAGCGCCGCCGCGCGCGTAAATCGTCGGGTTGATTTTGTTTCCGACGCCGCCGCAGATCATCGCGTCCGCGTCGCCGCGTTCGATAATGCGACAGGCTTCCATTAACGCCGCCAAGCTGGAGCCGCGGTCGAGCGTCGTCGTGTTGTTCGGGCCCCGAGCGTCCAACGCGATCGCGGCGTGACTGGCGATCATGTTCGGGAGATATTTCAACATCCAAAGCGGCATAATCTTTTCCATCGAGGCGGGGCCCCAAGTGGAAAAATCGTGTTTGCCGTCGACGGCGCCGGCGCGGAACGCGTCGAGGAGGAATTCGAGTTCGAGCCCGATGAGGTCGCAACCGAGGACGCAACCGAGACGCTCCGGATCGACCGAACGAGCGTCGCCTTCGACGACGAGCCCGGCGTTTTGGCAAGCGCGCGCGACCGCGACGACGCCCATTTGGATATCGCGGCTCATCACCTTAATATTTTTTTTCGGTTTGACGTAATCTTTCGGGCGGAAGTCGGGAACCGCCGCGCCGATCGGACGTTTTTCGGAAGCGGTTTTAAGAGAGTCGAGATGGGAAACGCCGCTTTTGCCTTCGACGAGCGCGCTCCAAAAAGAATCGAGGTCGACTCCAAGGGGACTTAAAACGTCAAAACCGGTAATAACGACTTCTTTTTTGCTCATAATTAAGGCGGTTGGGGTAAAATAGGGGAATTGGCGGCCGCTTTAGAAGCGTTCGCTGGAAAACGCCGAGGCGTCGACGGAGGCGTTCCGCGTTTAAGGCGACAGGGCGCGTCAATTTGTTTCGACGGCAACGCGGCGATTTGGCGACTTGACTTGGTTCCGTTGCGAGCGCAAAATCGTTTTCCGCGCTGCCCGCGATCGACGACGCGTCGTTTCGGAACGCGCCTCGACGGGCGTAAAGCGACGCTTCCCTTAATAGTATAACGAAACGCGACTTTTAACAAGGCGGGCGTCGGGGAATTTTTTAAAACTTCCCTTTATTTTCTGTTTTTCGGCGAATTTGGCGGCTTCTTTTGACGCTTTTTTAATTTTCGGCTGGAAAATTTGAAGCGTTTGCGTTTAAGAATGAGGGTTGAGTGGAGTTTAGGGGATATAGCGTTTATAACGAATTTGTTGGAAACGACGGAAACAACGATTTTGTCGGCGAGCGGTCGGGAGAAGGTTAAAAAAAGATTAAAAAAGTAAAAAAAGATGAAACATTGACGGCGGCGCGGAGTTTAAAATTAGTTAACGGCGGTTGTCGCGTCGACGATCGTCGACGCTGAAACGGCGTTTTGTTTATCGACGTTAAACAACGACGGCGCGGACGTTAAAATTTAGATTTATTTAAGCTTTATTATTGAACCGTCGGCGGATTTTTTTCTAAATTAAAGCGTCGCGTCGCGCAAAGTGTTTAAGAGAACGTTTTTTGAGGATATGCGATGAAAAAGGA
>JAFTUJ010000511.1 GCA_017466305.1 Thermoguttaceae bacterium | reverse complement strand
CGTTTCCAACGGAGCGGTCGAGCTTTTCGCCGGTTTCGCGTTCGTCCAAACGTCGACGCGTCGACGCCGCCTAACGGCGCCCGTCGGCGTTAGGACGCGTTTTCCCCTATTGTTTTCAAAAGTAAGGAGATTTCAAGTATGCGCAAACGGAAAATGCGAAATTTTTTCTATTTTTTCTCGCTCTTTCTTGCGGGAGCGACGTTTTTCGCCGCCTCGCCCCTTTTCGCGCAAATTAAAACGGATCGTTTTTTTCCGGAAACGACGCAAATTTATGTCGCGGTTTCCAATGTTGCGCAACTTCGCGAACATTGGTCGCAAACGCAATTTAACGAAACGCTTTCCAATCCGAGCTTCGAAGCGTTCCGCGAATCGCTGCGCTCGCAAATCGAAGACGCTTGGCCGAACCGCTTGGGTTTGACGCTCGACGACTTGGCCGCGCTCCCGACCGGCGAAATCGGCGTCGGTTTGATCGCGCTCCCGGGCAAAAAACCGGGCGTCGCGGCGATGATGAACGTCTCCGGCAACTCGGAACGCGTCAACGAATTCCTTTCCCGTTTGATTCGCGAAACGACGGCGGCGAAACTCGGCGAAGCGTCGAAAGAACGTCTCGCCGTCGGAACGAAGTCGATCGAAGCGACCGTTCTCACCTTCCCGCCGGACGAAACGCACCCGACGGCGCGCAAGGCGTATTACGTCGCGCACCCGCAACTGTTGTTGGCGACCGACCAAAAATATCTCGCCGAATTACTGTTGCGCAAATTAGCCGGCGATACGAAAGTTTCGCTCGCGACGCAACCGGAATACCAAGCGATTATGCGCCGTTGCGTTCAAGACGCGTCGGCCGCCGGCGGTTCCGCGACGCCGCAAGTTCGCTTCTTCGGTCGACCGTTGGAAGCGGGCGAAGCGATTCGCTCGATGACGCCGGCCTCGGAACTTAACGCTCGCTCCCCGTTCGTCATCTTGGCGAACCAAGGTTTCGACGGAATCAAAGGCGTCGGCGGCACGCTCGACTTCACGACGGAAAGTTTCGAAGCCGTTTACCGCGTTAAAGTTTACATTCCGAATCCGCCGACTCTCGCGTTGAAAATGCTCGCGTTTCACAACGTCGAAGCGTTGACGCCGCCGTCTTGGGTCGGCCCGAACGCGAACCGTTATACGACGCTCAACGTCAACGCGTTGACGGCGTTCAATAATTTCGGCCCGCTTTTCGACGAATTTTTAGAAACGAAAGGCGCTTGGAACGACGTTCTCGCGTCTCTCGAACAAGACCGCAACGGCCCGCAAGTCAACTTGGGCTCCGACCTTTTCGCAAACTTCGGTCGTCAATTAACCTCGACGAACGCGATCGACCCGCAAAACGCCGACTACGGCGAAAAATACGTAGTTTCGATGAATATTTTGGAAGGCAAAGAAGACGCGGCGCGCGAGACGCTCGGACGTATGTTCGACTCGGACCCGGATTTTGTCGCGCTTGAACTCGACGGTCGCTCTTTCTGGCAATATTCCCCGAATCGCGGCGCCGCCGACGCGTCCGCCGCCGCGACGACGGGTCGCGTTCCGACTCGTCCGACGCGTCCGACTCGCCCTACGCGCCCGTCAGAACGTCCGCGCGCTTCCGTCGCGGCGCCCGTCGCCTCTTCGACGCCGGGTCCGGAAGCGGAACTCATCCAAGGCGCGGTCTTCGGCGTCGCCAACGGTTGCCTTTTCGTTTCGAACGACGTTCGTTATTTGCTCGCGAAACTTAAGGAAGCGGAATCGGGCGCGGCGACGATTATGGACTCGCCGGAACACGTTCGCGTTCTCGACTTGCTGACGTCCGAAACGCGCAAAACGCGCGGTCTTTTCCTCCAAGGATACGCTCGCAACGTCGACGGTTTGCGCGCGAATTACGAGCTTTTCCGCTTGGGCAAAACGCCGGAAGGCAAAACGATTTCCTCGAAGCTCTTGAAAGCGATTTTGAGTTCTCCGGACCAACGTTACGACTCGCAAAAAATCGACGGTTCGGCGTTGCCTCCGTTTGACGAAGCGAACGTTCAAGTCGGCGCGAGCGCGTTCTTTGGCGCGGTCGAATCGGACGGTTATTTCTTCAAAGGTTTTTCGATTCGTTCGGAATCGAAATAAGAAGCCGACGCGAAGCGCGGAACGCGCCGTTAACGTCCGTTCCGCGCCTCCTTTGTCGCCTCTTTGCCGCCGCGTTTAAACGCAACGACGCGTTGACGCGGCGCGTTCTCGAACGCTCGTCGACGGTTGCCAACGCCGCCAAGCGTTTTTTATTCGCTTCGCCGTTCTCGTTAACCGCTCGCGTCGCACCTGCGTCGGGTCGCCGTCTCTTGCGATCGTCGTTTCCTCCGCCGTCGCTTCGACCGTCTCAACGCGTTTTTTCTTCTCGCTTTACCCGCTCTCCGTTCCGTTTCCCGCCGACGTTCAAAAAATCGCTCCTCGCTCGCGGCGCCACGTCGAAAAACGCCGCCGGAACCGTCCCGACAATTTCGGTCGCAACGCGTCGCAAACCGTTCGCCGCGCCCTCCGGAACCGCCGACGCCGCTTCGTTTTACGTCGCGTTTTCCGGAACGAAAGGAACCCGTTTTTCCGCGAACGTCGTCCGAATTTCGCCGGTTCGCTCGTCGGTCGTTTTCCCGACCGCAATCTTCGCAACCGCCTCCCCGCCAAGCGTTTGCAACAACATCGCGACGACGCCCTTCCGACCGCCAAAAACCGAATCTAAAACGCCCATACCGCTCCTTTCGCAACCGTCGCCTTAATATCGCCGCGAACCGCCGTTTTATTCGCGCTTTTCAAAAGTTTTAAGCCCAAAAAGAAGAAAATTTTGCCGCGCCCTATTGTTGGCGGCCAAAAATAAGGTATAATAATAGCGTTGGTTGGGAGAAATCCCAAGTTTTTTAATTTTTTACGCTCTACCTTTACGGAGGCTTAAAAATG
>JAFTUJ010000057.1 GCA_017466305.1 Thermoguttaceae bacterium | reverse complement strand
TTGGCGAAGCGTCGTCGTTTGCGTTTTTTGGGGGCTTTTGCGAAGCGTCGTCGTTTGCGTTTTTTGGGGGCTTTGGCGAAGCGTCGTCGTTTGCGTTTTTTGAGGGCTTTGGCGAAGCGCCGTCGTTGGCGTTTGGGGCGGCGGACGTCGGCGATTCGAGTTGGGAACGCTGTTAAAAGCGCTAAAATTGCTTTTCTTGATAAAATCGCTCTTTCTTTTTTTCGCAAAAAACGTTATCTTAAAGCCGTCTAACGGCGCCGTCCGGAAGCGTTCGACCTTTTCGACAAGAAAAAGGAGACGCGGCGGCGCGTTGGCAAGTGAAATCGCAAAATAAGCGCAAAATAGGCAAAACGCGCAAGATAAAATGAGCTCGCAGAATAATATAATAAACGCGCAAGATAATACAAGCGCGCAAGATAAAGCAAGCGCGCGGAATAAAATAAGCGCGTAAGATAACGCGAGCGCGCGGAATGTGCAAAAAGCGCGGAATGTATAAAAAGCGCGGAATGTGTAAAAAGCGCGGAATGCGCGAGGGGCGCAAAACGTAAAAACGGCGGAGGACGCGGCGCGATGCGGGATTATATCGAAAAATTTAGCAATGTGAAAGCGTTGGCGATCGGCGACTTAATGCTCGACCGATTTGCGTACGGGACGGTCGACCGTATTTCGCCGGAAGCGCCGGTGCCGGTGCTTAAAATCCGAAGTTGCAAGGAGATGCTCGGCGGCGCCGGAAACGTCGTCGCGAACCTTGCCGCGCTCGGCTGCGTTACGACGTTCGTCGGCGTCGTCGGGAAAGATTCGGAAGGACGCCGCGTCGCGGAATTGTTGTCGAAAGTCCAATGCTGGAACCGGCTTTTCTTCCATCCGGACGCGAAAACGATCGTCAAAGAGCGGATGATCGCGTCGAACAGTCATCTTCTGCGCGTCGACAAAGAGGAGCGGCTCCCCGATTTGTCGCCGATTTGGGACGAATTTTTCGCCGCCGCGTCGCAAGCGATTCGTTCCGCCGACGTCGTTTTGCTTTCCGATTACAATAAAGGATTTTTCACCCCGAAAACAACGCAAGCGATTTTGAACCTCTGTCGCGAGTTCGGCAAACCGGCGATCGTCGACCCGAAAGGCCGCGATTACTCGAAATACAACGGCGCGACCTTCGTCAAACCGAACTTGAAAGAGTTCCAAGAAGCGTCCGAATGCGAGTTGCGCCCCGCCGACCCGAACTTCCGAGCCGACGCGATCGCCGCCGCGAAACGCATTTTCGAGCGTTACGAAATTGAAAATTTGTTGACGACGCTAAGCGAATACGGAATGATGCGTTTTTCGCGACAAAATCCCGACGATCCGCGTCAAATTCCGACCGAAGCGAAGGAAGTTTTCGACGTTTCCGGCGCCGGTGACACTTCGTTGGCGACCTTTGGCGCGGCGCTCGGCGCGGGCGCGAGCGTCGAGGAAGCGATGGAGTTGGCGAACCTTGCGTCCGGAATCGTCGTCGGGAAGTTGGGGACGGCGTCCGCGACCGCCGACGAACTGCGCGCCGCGCTCGACGCAAAACGGGCCGCCGCCGAACGAGCGATTGAAGCCGCGACGGCGAAAACGGTTCGACTCGCCGCCGAAGAAAACGGCGCGTTCGACGGAACGAGTCGAACGAACGAAGCGAACGATGCGGGCGAACAAGGCGCGCCGAGCGGGAAAGTTGCGAACGTCGGACGTCGTAAGCTGTTGACGCGCAATGAGTTGGCGGAAGTTGTCGCCGACCTGAAACGTCGGGGAAAAACGGTCGGCTTTACCAACGGCTGTTTCGACTGCATGCACTTCGGGCACCTGAATTCGTTCGCGCAAGCTCGAGCCGAATGCGACGCGCTGATCGTCGCCGTCAATTCGGACGCTTCGGTGAAGCGGTATAAAGGTCCGAATCGCCCGATTCAAAACGAAACGACGCGCTCGGCGATCGTCGCGGCGCTCGAACTCGTCGATTACGTCGTCGTTTTCGACGAGGACACCGCCGAACCGTTGATCGATTTGCTGCGTCCGGACGTAATCGCGAAGGAAGGATATTCGCTCGACCGTTGGCCGGAAGGACGGCAAGTTGTCGCATACGGCGGTCGCGCGGTCGAGTTGAAACGCGTCGAAGGGTATTCGACGACGAATTTGGTCGAAAAAATGAAACGCGCCGACGAGGCGAAGGAGGAAAAACGATGAAATTTAACGCGGAAGTCGATTCCTTAATCGAAGCGTTGCAAGCGTTAAAAGCGTTGGAAACGGACGTCGCGGCGGTCGTCGAAATTTGCGTCGACGCGTTGAAGGCCGGAAAGAAGGTCGTTTTTTGCGGCAACGGCGGCTCCGCGTCGCAAGCGCAACACCTTGCGGCGGAACTGGTTGGACGTTATAAGATCAACCGCCCGGCGATGAATTCGATTTCGCTGACGGTCGACACGTCGGCGCTGACGGCGATTGGGAACGATTACGGCTTTGACGTCGTTTTCGCGCGCCAAATCGAAGGCGTCGGGAACGCGGGGGACGTTTTGATCGGGCTGTCGACGAGCGGTTCGAGCAAAAACGTCGTCGCGGCGTCCGAATCGGCGAAGCGCAAGGGAATCAAGACGGTCGCTTTTGTCGGCGCTAAACCTTGCGCAATGAAGGACTTGGCCGACGCGACGATCGCCGTTCCCGCCGACGTTTCGAATAAAATCCAGGAAATGCACCTCGTCGTCGGACATTATCTTTGCGGCGAAATCGAGAAGCGGTTTTATTCGTTTAAGTAACGACGAAGAGCGAAATAGAGAACAAAAACCGGAGTTAAGCGACGCTTACTATAAGCGACGTTTAATGTATGGCTTGGCTAATTATAAGGCAAAGGAACGGCGATAATGCAAAGCAAGCCGAAAAAAGCGCTCTTTTTAGATCGCGACGGCACGATAAACGTCGATTATGGTTACGTTTACCAAAAAGAGCGATTCGATTTTATCGACGGCGTCTTTGAACTTTGCCGTAAAGCGCGGCAACTCGGTTATTTAATCGTGATCGCGACGAATCAGTCCGGAATCGAGCGCGGGTATTTTACCGAAGCCGATTTTGAAGCCTTGACCGCTTGGACGCTCGAACGCTTCCGCGACGAAGGCGTCGAAATCGCGGCCGTTTTTCATTGCCCGACCCTTTCCGGAGACGACCGCAAGCCGAAACCGGGAATGTTTTTGAAAGCTAAAGCGTTGTTAAACCTTGATATGAGCGCGTCGGTTTCGCTCGGCGACAAGGAGCGCGACGTCGAGGCGGGCGTCGCGGCGGGCGTCGGAAAAAATCTGCTCTTCGCGCCGACGCCTTCCGAAAAAGACGCGTCTTTTGAAAACAAAAATAAAGCGCCGGAAAACAAAAACGTCGAAAATAACGGCGCGTTTGAAAATAATCAAAAAAGTTGCGAAAAAGAGATTGAGAAACCGAAAACCGCGGCGACCGCGGTCGTCGGCTCGATGAAAGAAGCGGAGGAGTGGTTATGATTATTGTAACGGGCGGCGCCGGTTTCATTGGTTCGAACATTTTGGCGGCGTTGGAACGCGAGATGCGAAGCGGCGAGCGCGCCTTCGACGATCTCGTCGTCGTCGACCGCTTGCGCAACGGCGATAAATGGCGCAACATCGCGAAACGCGAGTTGGCGGAAGTCGTCGCGCCGGAACGACTTCCGGAGTTTTTGGCGGCGAACGTTTCCGAAATCGACGCGATCGTGCATATGGGCGCGATCTCCGCGACGACGGAGCGCGACGTCGACTTAATCGCCGATTCGAATATTCGATTAACGCGAACTCTTTGGAATTTTTGTTGCGACGAAGAAAAACGATTGATTTTTGCGTCGTCGGCGGCGACGTACGGCGGCGGAGAACTCGGTTTCGACGACCGCGACGATCTCGAATACCTGAACGCGTTGCGACCGCTGAACGCATACGGTTGGAGTAAAGCGTTTATCGATAGGAAGATAGCGCGCGACGTCGCGCTTGGTCGCAAAACGCCGAAACAGTTCGTCGGTTTGAAATTTTTCAACGTTTACGGGCCGAACGAATATCATAAAGGCGGACAAAAATCCGTTGTCGCGCACCTTTACCCGTTGGTCGAACGCGACGAAGAAACGCTTCTCTTCAAATCGCACAATCCGAATTATCGCGACGGCGAACAACTTCGCGACTTTGTTTGGGTCGGCGACGTCGCGAACGTCGTTCTTTGGGCGCTGGACAATCCGACCGTTTCGGGACTTTTCAACGTCGGAAGCGGCGAAGCGAGAAGCTTTTACGACCTGGCGAAAGCGACTTGGAACGCCGCCGGTAAGACGCCGAAAATCGGTTTTAAAGAGATGCCGGAAGAATTGCGGGGCAAATATCAATATTACACGAAGGCGAATATGACGAAACTGCGCGCCGCCGGGTACGACAAACCGTCGACGTCGCTTGAAGAAGGCGTTCGGATATACGTCCAAGAGTTTTTAAGCCGCGAAGATTCGTATCTTTGATTATCGATAAATAGCGCCGATAATCGAAATAAACGCGTCGTTTGAAACTTTGAAAAATGTCGCGGTTTAAACGGGCTTTTGACGCGGTTGGGAAGCGATTGAAAATAAAAGGATTAAACGCCGTCGACGGTTGGTCGGCGGCGTTTTTTTATCCTCGAAGCCGAGCGATTGGGATTTGCCGTCGAGCGACGCTTAAACGACCGATTCGCGGTCGAGGTCGGAAAACGGGTAGGCGCCGGCGGTTTGGAGGCGTTCGACAAGTTTCTCGGTTCCTTCTTCGCGGGCCCAGTTCATTTCTTCGCGGAAGACTTCGATCGCGAGGAGGACTCCGAAGCGTTTGCCGTCGAGCGGCGTTCTCTCGTCGGGCGACGTCGGAACCGGAACGGGCGCCGCCGCCGGGAGTTCGTCGAAGATGAAACAGCGGCCCGCAAGTTGTTCGTCGTCAAAGTCTTGCGGAAATTCCAGCGTGTCGTAACCGTTGACCTCGACGCCGTCCGAACAAACGTAAAACGCCAAATTCGTCAAGACGCGATGGAGATCGTCGCGTTTCTTTTCTTCGGGCGATTTGACGGAGAAAAGACGCTTGAAGAAGCCCGGTTTCTTGGTTTCCGTCGGGTCGCCGGAGACCGTTAACGCCGGTTGCGGTTCGGCCTTAAGTCGCGTCGCGATCGCGAGTTCGAACGCGTCGAGCGAACGGTTCGAGGGGAGAAAATCGGGCGACGTCAACTCCTGCGACGCGAAAAACGTTCCGCCGAAACGCGAATTGGCGTAATAGTAAAGGTCGAGCGCTCCGCCGATGCAAAACGGAACGATCGAATGCAAAACGAGCGGTTCGGCGGGGCCAAAAATCTCTTCGAGGAGGCGTTCTGTATGGCGCTGACCGCGTTCCGCTTCGGCGTCGGTAAAGTCTCGATTGCAAAAGTTTTCCGGTTGTTCTTCGGGGAGCTCTTCAAGGTAATCGCGTTGGTCGTTCATCGGAAAAACTCCTTTTGTTTGATTTTCTGAAAAATGAAGCGTTTTTGCGCGACGCCGAGAC
>JAFTUJ010000510.1 GCA_017466305.1 Thermoguttaceae bacterium | reverse complement strand
TCGCGTCGTCGCCGAACGCCTTCGCGACGCGTTCCGGAGAAAGAGGCTTCGAAAGGAAGCTGACCGTCGGAACGACGACGAACGGAACGAGCATCGCGACCGTCGCGACGAGCGGCGAGTATTTCTTCGCGGCGCCCGGGCCCTCGAGAACGAAAAGCCCCCAATAAAGACCGTTCGCGACGAGCAAACCGACGGTCATTCCGGCGATCGCGCCCGCTTTCGTCGTCCGCCGCCAATAGAGCCCGTACATGTACGGCGCCAAAAACGCGCCCGCGACCGCGCCCCAACTCAGCGACATGAGCGCGACGATCCAAGACGGATTGAAAAGCGCGATCAGGTAGGAAACAAGAACGAAAACGGCGCAGCAAACGCGGAAAATCGTCAAGTGCGTCTTCTCCGAAGCGTTCGGCGCGATGAAACCTTTAACGAGGTCGACGCCGACCGCAGCCGACGAAACCAACGCCAACGAACAGAGCGTCGACATCGACGCCGAAAGTACCAACAGCAAAATGATCGCCAAGAACCATTGCGGCAGGCACTCGACCAACATCGTCGGAACGAGTTTGTTCGGGTCGATCGCGTCGTTCGTCAACGTTTTTTCGAGAAGAATGTCCGCCGGCAGGAGGTGCGAAAGGGCGCCGGTCAAGTACGCCGCGCAACCGACCAGCAACGCGAAAACGAAACAAACGACCGCGCCCTTAACGATTTGGCTCTCGTCCTTAATCGCGTAATACTTGTGAACCATTTGCGGCAAACCCCAAGGCGCGATCGACGTCATGAAGACGACCGACCAAAAAACAAGGGGCGAAATCGGGTCGACCGGCGCGACTTGAAGCTCGCCCGCCGCGCCTTCGAGGCGAAGTCGGTAAAGCTCCGACGCTTTCGCGAACGCCGCGCCGTATCCGCCGAACTCCTTCGCGAAGTGATTCGCGACGAACCAAACCATCGCCGTCGCGCCGACGAACATAATGATTCCAAGGAGGAAGTCGATGCGCGCCGCCGCTTTGTAACCGCCGAAAACGATGTAAAGCCCCGTCGTCGCGACGACGATCGTCAACGCGGTAACGATCTCAATCTTAAAGACTTCGACGAAAAGATACGTCAGTCCGGCGAAAACCGACGCGGAATACGGCAACATAAAGAGGAAAATGACGACCGCGCCGGCGATCTTCATTCCGTTCGAGCCGTAGCGCGTCGCGAAAAATTCCGGCGTCGTCGACGCGTTCAAGCGGCGCGTCATCGCTCGCGTGCGGCGTCCCAAAACGAGCCAAGCGACCAAGCCGCCGAAAACCGCGTTCGCGACGCCGACCCAAAGCGCTTGGTACGAACTCACCCAACCGTACTGTCCGGCGAAACCGATGAAAACGACCGCGCTAAAGTACGCCGCGCCGTAAGAAATCGCGAGAATCCAAGGGCCGAGAACGCCGCCTCCGAGGAGGAAGTCGTTCACGTTCCGCGTTTTTTTCATACCCCAAGCCGCGATAGCGAGGATCGCGACGAAAAAAAGGCCGGTTAAAAGGAGCGGTAAAGACTGCATGCGTTAAACTTTCGGTTAAAAGGGGACGGCGCGCCGGCGACAAACGCGACGTTGCGTCGAACGTCGACGGACGAACGGAACGAAACCGCTTTTCGCGACCGAAACGCCGCGTCGAGCGGAAACGAACGGAACAAAACCGCTTCGCCCCAAACCCAAAGGTCGCGACGAAACGGTTGCGGTTGTTGTAAACGTCCAAACGACGGAATTAGAAATTGTCGTCGTCGGCGAGGTTTTGCTGTTTTTGATTCTTTGGCGGGAGAATCCGAACGCGGAACGAATCGCGTTCGTCGACGAACGTAACGCGCCCCTCCGCAAGGAGTTGGAGCGCTTCCGGATAAGCGACGAACTCGGCGTCGTGGAGAACGCGGTCGCTCAAGGTGTCGACGGTGTCGTTTTCGTAAACCGGAACGGTCTTTTGCAAAATAATCGGGCCGTGATCGTATTCGTTGTCGACGAAGTGAACGGTCGCGCCGCTGACCTTGACGCCGCGACGGAGCGCCGCGTCGTGAACGCGTCGACCGGAATAGTTTTCGCCGCAGAAGGACGGAATCAGCGACGGGTGAATGTTCAGGACGCGGTTCGTGAAGTCGTCCGGAATCGCGAGGAGTTTCAAATAACCGCACATCGCGACGTATTTGACTTTCGCGGCGCGGCAAGCTTCGAAAACGGCGTCGCTAAAATCTTGCGTCGTTTGGAATTCCGAGCTTTTGACGATCGCGATCGGAATGTTGTTTTGTTCGGCGAATTGGAGCCCTTTCGCGCGATCCGAACTGGAAACGACGAGGCGGACGTCGACGTCGAGTTTGCCCGCTTCGATTTGGTCGAGAAGGTTTTTCAGGGTGCGGCCCGTTCCGGAAATCAAGACCGCGATCGGAAGTTTTGCAGCCATTGGTCGGCGCCTTTCTATTGGGTGCGGCGATGTGTAACGATAAAAGCAACGACGAACGGCGCCCGCGACGCGTCGACGCGAATCGGTCGGCGCGACGCGGAAAACGCCGGGAAAACGACCGTCGATTAACGAGCGATCGCAACGTAAACGGCGACCGTCGCGCCGTCGACCTTGACTTCGGTCGGTTCGACGCCGGCGAGCGCTTCGAAACGGAGGTCGACGCAAAGGGTTTCGCCCTTGACGTAATCGGCTTTCGTTTCGGCGGCGACGCGAACGTCGTCGGAATCGGAGACGAGCCCGACGACGACGCGGTCGACGTAATCGCAGTTCAGCTCCTTGCGGCGGTCTTGGATCGCGCGGACGAGTTCGCGAGCGCGGCCCTCGACGATCAGCTCCGGCGTCAGCTCGGTCGCGAGGACGACGACGCAGGAAGCGCTTTGCGCGGCGGCGAACCCGTCTTTCGCTTGGAGGCGAACTTGGACTTCTTCGGTCGTCAGTTCGACCGTTTCGCCGGAGTCGAGCGTCAGTTTGAGCGTTCCGGACGCGGCGAGTTCGGCGTTCGCGGCGGCGCCGTCGATTCCGCCGAGCGCTTTCTTGACGCTCGGGAGGAGTTTGCCGAGTTTCGGACCGAGTTTCTTGAAGTCCGGGACGACCGCGTAAGAAACGTATTGGTCGGCGCGTTCGATGAAGTTCGCCGACTTGACGTTCAACTCTTCCTCGATCAGCGCGACGTAAGGCGAAACCGCGGCGACGTCGGCGGCGTCGCCCATAACGATTTCGACGCCGGAGAGCGGTTGACGCACCTTCAGTTTCGACGCCATTCGGGCGTTGCGACCGAGCGAAACGATTTCGCGAACTTGCGCCATCCGCTTCGAGAGCGCTTCGTCGATCGCGGCTTCGTCGGCGACCGGGTAATCGCAAAGGTGAACGCTGCAAAGGGCCGCGTCGCCGAAGTTTTCGGTCAGTTGGAGCCAAATCCGCTCGGCGAGGAACGGAACGAACGGCGCGATCAACTTCGAGAGCGTCAAGAGCGACTCGTAAAGCGTCCAGTACGCGTCCGCTTTCGTCGTCGACTCTTCGCCGGACCAGAAACGGTCGCGACTGCGGCGAACGTACCAGTTCGAGAGGGAATCGACGAACGCCGAAATTTGCCCGCAAGCCGCGAAGTGGTCGTAAGCGTCCATTCGCTCGTCGACGGTTTTAACGGTCGCGTTGAGTTCGCTCAAAATCCAGCGGTCGAGTTCGGCGCGCTCCGAAATCGGGCGATACGACGCGGCGGTCGTGAGGATTTCCGGCGTCAGGTTCGACCCGGCGGCCTTCGCGGCGGCGAGGTCGATTTCTTTCTCCGGCGCGAAACCGTCGATCTTTTGGTAAACGTTGAAGAACGAAACGACGTTCCAAAGGCGAATGATGAACTCCGGCATCGAGTCTTTGATCGAGTTTTCGCTGTAAACGATGGAGTTCCAAGGCGCTTGGTTCGCGAAGAAGTACCAACGGAGCGCGTCGGCGCCGTATTTGTCGAAGATTTCCTTCGGCAGACGGTAGTTCTTGAGCGACTTCGACATCTTCCCGACGCGCTTGGCGAACTTGCCCTTGCCGAACGCTTCGAGCGCTTCTTTTTCGGTCAAGCGAATGTCGTTCTTGTCGGCGTTGTTCTCGTACCATTCGGCGAGCATAAGCCCAAGAACGATGCAGTTTTTGAACGGGTGCGGGAACGCTTTCGTCGGATTCCCCGACGCTTCGTCGCCGAAAAGGAGCGTCGAAATCGCGAGCTGCGAATAGAACCAACCGCGCGTTTGGTCGATCGCTTCGCTGATGAAGTCCGCCGGGAAGTTCGCTTCGAACAACTCTTTAGAGCCTTCCTTATGAGGATAGCCGAGCTGCGCGAACGGCATCGCGCCGGAGTCGAACCAGCAGTCGATGACTTCCGGAACGCGACGCATTTTCGCGCCCGGCGCCTTCGGCGAGTCGTAAACGACCGCGTCGATATACGGCTTGTGAACTTTGAGGTGTTCCCAAAGCTCGTCGTCTTTTTCGCTCCAAGCGTCGCCTTTTTCGGCTTTAGCTTTGTCGCGAGCGGCGGCCCAAACGTCGGTTCCGGCGACGCCCGGCTTCGCGAGGAGTTCGTCGTAAGAGCCGATCGCCTCTTGGTAGCCGGTTTCTTCGCAAACCCAAACCGGAAGCGGCGTTCCCCAGAAACGTTCGCGGGAAAGGGCCCAGTCGACGTTCGTCGCGAGGAAGTTGCCGAAACGCCCGTCTTTGATGTGTTCCGGGAGCCAGTTGATTTCGGCGTTGTTCGCGAGCATTTTGTCGACGAACTTCGTCGTTTTGACGAACCAACTCTTGCGCGGGTATTGGATAAGCGGATCGTTCGGCGCGCGCCAGCAGAACGGATAATCGTGCAGATATTGTTCGAGGTGGAACAAAATCCCGCGTTCTTTGAGGTTGCGCGAAATGTCCTTGTCGCATTCCTTGACCCAGCGGCCTTCGTAATCGGGCGCCGCGTCGGTGAATTTCCCGTTGGCGGCGACGGCGCAGATCAAGTCCGGGCCTTGACCGTCGACGAAGCGCGCCTTTTGCTCGACGAGAAGATCGTAGTCGACTTCGCCGAACGCCGGCGCTTCGTGAACGAGGCCGGTTCCGGAATCGGTCGTAACGAAGAGCGCCGGGCAAACGCGCCAAGCGAGGTAGTCTTCGCCGCCGTCTTTGAGGGCGCCCTTCTTGTCGCCGAGCGTTTTGTAATAATAGTCGAACGGCGGAACGTAACGCTTGCCGAGCAAGTCTTTACCGCCGACGGTGAAGAGGACTTCCGCCGTCCGTTTCGCTTTCGTCGCGACCGCTTCGACGAGCGCCGACGCGAGAACGACCGGGTTGCCGTCCGCTTCGCCCTCGGCCGTCTTCATTTGAACGACCGAGTATTCGAGGTCGGGGTGAACCGCCGCGAATTGGGTGCTCGGGAGCGTCCAAGGCGTCGTCGTCCAAACGAGGAGGTCGACGTTCGCGAAACGCTCGTCCGAACCGTCGTTCAGGAGCGGGAAGCGGACGAAAACGCTCGGGTCGCCGACTTCGCGGTAACCTTGGCCGACTTCGCCGGACGAAAGCGCGGTGCCGCCCTGCGCCCACCACCAAACGATCTTGTGCCCTTGGTAGAGCAAGCCGCGGTCGAAGAAGTT
>JAFTUJ010000509.1 GCA_017466305.1 Thermoguttaceae bacterium | reverse complement strand
TTAGCGCGTCGACCGACTTTATCGGCGCTCCGTCGTCGTTCAGATAGACGGTTCCTTGGCAGACGTCGCCGTCGAAAACTTTGTACGACGTCGCGTCGAGCCATTCGATTCGCTCCGCCGCGCCGTCCGAGTCGACGACGCCGACGCGACGCCCGGTAGCGTCGTATTCGAAGCGACGCGTCGTCCCGTCCGCGAACTCTATTTCCGACAAGGCGTTAAGCGCGCCGCCGGAATCGCCGTAACGGTAGGAAACGGAACGCCCGGTCGGCCCGGTCGCCTTCGTCAAATACGCGCCGTCGCGCTCGAACGTCGTTTCGTCGCCGTTCGAGTCGACGACCGCGACGAGGCGTTTCGCGCTGTAACGCAACGTCAGCGAGTGTCCCCAACCGTCGGCGACTCGCGTCAAAAGTCCTGCGCCGTCGTAAGTTAGGTCGACCGCGTTTCCGTTGGCGTCGACGATTCGCGTCAAGCGCCCGTCGGCGTCGAAGAGCGCTTTCGTTCCTTCAAGTTCCGTCAATTCGAACGTTCCGTCCGACGCGCGCAACAAAACGCCTTGGTCGTCGGTTCCGGTCGACGTCAAAATCGTTCCGGCGGCGCCGCGTCGCGACGGTTGGAACGCTCGCGTCGCCCCGCTCGGCGTATCGATGTAAACCGTTCCGTCGTCGTTGCTTCGGAGCGCGTAATCCCAGTTGTGGCGCCAACCGCGCCCCAGCGGCGAGTCGAGGAAGCGTTTCGATAGGTCGCCGAGGTAGACGCGTTCGAAGGTTAGCGACGAGGCGTCCGAACCGACCGCCGCGTCGACCGACGACGCCGGAATCGCGAAGGGCGAAAAGGCGTCGAGCGCCCGCGCGAAAATCGTTTGCGTCAACTTGTCGACGTTGTTCGCTTCCCGACCGTTTTGCGCCGCCGTCGCCGACGCGTCGATGAGAGCGGAAACGTAATCGCCCCAAGTACTTCCGAACGTTTCGCTCGCCGACGCCCAAACGAGCGCCCATTCGTCGTCGGCCCAAGCGGCGCCTCGCGACGTCGTGAAACTTTCGCGGAGACTCTTCTCCATTTCGGCGGCGTCGAGCGCGGTCGTCTCCGTCTTCTCGACCAAACTCAGCTCGAACTCGAACGACGCCGAGTCCCAAGGCTTGACCCAACCGCTCCAATAGACCGGGATTTCGAGCGTTTCGCCCGGGCCGAGGACGCCGTTTTGAGCGCCGCTCGTCAGGAGCGAAATCGAACTCGCGAAACCGTCCGGCATAAACGTCGAGTAATAAGGAACTTGCGCTTGCGACGCGTCGAGCGTCAGCATCGCGTTCCGTTCGCCGCGGTCGTTGGTCGCGGTCAGCGTTAGGAGCGCGGCGTCGACCGGCTTATCCGACGTGTTTTGAACAATTAACGTCGCTTGCGCCGTTCGATTGTTCGTTAACGACGCCTTGTCGTAAACGACGTAAGCGAGCAAATCCGCCCCGACCGCGACCGCTCGGGTTTGCGTTTTGTCCTTCGAAAGCGCGGTCAAGCGAAGACCGTTGACGTCGGAATCGCCGAGCGTTACCGTCGTTTGCGACAAGGCGTCCGCGTCGACCGTTCCGAGCGTAAAGGTCGTATTCGCCGGGAGATAGTCAAGCGAGAACCAACCGTTTTCGTCCGTTTCGAAGTAACGTACCCGCGTCGCGCCGTCCTCCGCGATCCATCGAGCGAAGAGCGTCGCGCCCGCGATCGGCTCCAAGTCGCGCGAATCTTCGAGATACCCGCTAATCGCCGACGCCGGTTCGCCGAGCTTCGTTTGAACCGCCAACGCAAACGCGTCTTGAGCGCTGTAATTCGTTTTGCCGCGAGCGTTTAGACGCTTCGTCGCCGCGATTAACGCCTCGTGGTACTCGCGCCAAGTCGCGAAATACGTCGTGTCGTCGCACGCTTCGTTATCTTTGTAATAAAGACAACCAAGATCGATATTTACGTTACCTTCCGACTTGAAGTAGAACGTGATTTCGCCCGAGTCGCCGTCGGCGAGCCTTCCCGGGTCGTTCTTGCCGAGCCCGAGGACTTGCAGCGTGTTCGTCGCGTCGCTAAAATCTTCCGTCAGCGAGAGTTGCGTTCCTTTATTCGCCGACAATACTAAGAGCGGCGCGAGGAGATCGCTCGTCGTGTTCGAGTAACGAATCGTCCCCTGGTAAACGCGCCCCGCACGAATACTTTCCGGCAGTTCCAGCTCCGCCGTCGGATAGGCGGGCCCCATCAACCCCGAAAACGCTCTTACGCTTATCGTTTGCGAACCGTTAACCGTCAATTTATAAGTATGATACGGAATCAATCCGGTTACAAAACTAAAAGACTCCGCCGCAACCGGTTCGTTAAACGTCAAGATCGCTTTTGTCGGCGACACGACGTTAACAGTCGGATAGTAAGGCCCCGGCGTTTGTAGGAAAGGCGTCTCTTTTCCCGCCGTTTGCATAGCTACGCTCATCCCTTCGTAAAACCCTGTTCCTACGATGGTTAGCGTTATCCCTCCCAGCTCTTTTAGTCGTTCGTTAAGCGAAGCGTAAACTTCCTCATAACCGGGACCGTCGTGAAATAGAAAATGAGCGGTGTGTTCCGCGCCTAAAAGTCGGAAGGCGTCCCCTTCGATCGTTAACGAACCTACGGTGTTCTCTTGATTTGCACAAACGCCAAT
>JAFTUJ010000508.1 GCA_017466305.1 Thermoguttaceae bacterium | reverse complement strand
TCCAAAACTCGCGACTTGTAGCCGGTTCGATCGCCGTGGTGGAGTTGGAGGTCGAAGCCGGCGCGCCCGCGACGCGAACGCCGTTGAAAGATTTGACGTTGCCGAAACCGTCGCTGATCGCCGCGGTCATTCGGGACAACGCCGTTTTGGTTCCAAACGCGACGTTCCTTTTCCGGCCCGGCGACGCCGTTCTCGCCCTGTGCGACGCGCGCAACGTCGCGAAGTTTGTTCCGACGTTCGAGCGCGATTAACGCCGTTTGCCGCCGTTCGAGCGCGATTAACGCCGTTCGCCGCCGTTCGAGCGCGTTCGCCGGTTGCGGTCAAGCGGGAGAAACGTGCGTTTTTGAAAATGTTGAAAAACGAGCGTAAATCGGCCCGAGCGTCGCGCGTCGGGGCGATCGGCGAGCGAAAATCAAAATAAAGTAAAAGTTAAACGCGATTAAAAAGACGCGTTTGAAAAGAATGAAAAACGTTTCAAGACGATTCTAAGGATTGGAATCGTCGAGGTTAACGATAAGGAGGTTGCGGAATGCGTTTCTCGTTGGGTTGGTCTTGGAAGTTGGCGGTCGCGCTTATGTTAGGCGTCGCGGCGCTCGGCGGCTCCGGGTGTTCGAACAAGACGCGGGAAGCCGCCGAGTTTTATCAAGCCGGAATACAAGGGTTGGACGAACAAGATTTTGCGACGGCGATCGAATGTTTCGAAAAAGCGCTCGAACTCGACCCGAATTGCGCCCCGGCGTTCGTCGGACTCGGCGAAGCGAACCTCCGCTCGCAGCGTTACGTCGAAGCGGAAGACGCGTTTTCAAAGGCCTTAGCGATCGACGCTCGTTCGCTCGACGCGTTGCGCGGGCGGGGCGAATCGTATTTGGGACAAAAAACGTACGATAAAGCGGTCGCCGATTTCGACGCGGTTTTGGCAATCGACCCGACGAGAACGACCGTTCGCGGGAACCGCGGGTTCGCGTACGTCGGACTTGGCGAACTCGACAAAGCGCTCGACGATTTGAACGTTTGCGTCGAAGAAGAGCCGACGTCGCCGAACTTTTATGCGAACCGCGGCGTTCTTTATCAAAAGCGCGGCGAGTACGACGCGGCGTTCGCCGACCTGACGAAAGCGATCGAACTTGAACCGACGAACCCGATGACGAGCGCGATTCGCGGAAAAATTTGCGCCGACGCCGGACGTTGGGAAGAGGCGCTCGCCGATTACAACGTCGCGCTTGAGAAGGACGCCGCTTGTTTTCCGGCGTATAAATGTCGCGGACTTTACTTCAAAAACGTCGCCGATTGGGAAGCCGCGTTGGCCGACTTGACGCGAGCGATCGAAATTAACCCGAACGATCCGGAGGTTTACTTCGAACGCGCCGGGGTTTATCGCCAATTGAAAGACGACGCGGCGTACGAGGCCGATATGGCGAAGGCGAGCGAACTCGACCCGAATATCGGCAAAATCGCCGAATAACGCGAACGGCGGACGAAACGCGGCGAAGGGTCGCAATCAAAACGCGTCGCAACGGCGGGACAAAACGTCGTTCGGCGCGTTTTTGTCGTTTTTGTTATTTTTGCCGTCAATCGGCGTTTGAAAATAAAAAATAAAGCGGCGTTATTACGTTTAAGCGCTAACATAGAACGTTTGAATCGGTTTTCGAAAAATTCAAAAAGCGTCGAGGGGAAGAGAAATGACCGAGTTTAACGAATTTGACGGCGGCGGGCGTTGGGAACGACGGTTCGACGGTTCGAATTTGGGCGCGGGAAACGCTTCCGGGAGCGGGGCCGCGTTCGACGGCGACCCGTTGCGGGCTCCGGTCGCGTTCGTGAAGGGCGTCGGAACGCGGCGCGCCGAGATTTTGCGTCGGCTCGGCGTCTTTCGGGCGTTCGACTTGCTCTTCTTTTTTCCCCGCGACTATCTGGAAATTTCGCTGAAACGGAGCGTCGACGATCTCGTCGAAGACGAAATTCAATCGATTTGCGGAACAGTCGAAGATTATCGAACGCGCTTTTCTCGACGCGGCCCGATCGTAACGCTCGACGTCGCGGTCGGCGACGAAGTCGTTCAATGTCTTTGGTTTAACCAAGCGTTTATCGCGAAAACGTTCCGTTTCGGGCGTAGCGTTATGTTGACTGGGAAACCGAAACGAAAATCCGGGACGCTTTGGCAATTTTCGCATCCGAAACTGACTTATCTAAGCGACGATTTCGACGAGACTTGGGGCGCGTCGAGCAAAAGCGGCGAAAGTTTGGCGGTCGGCGAAGCGGCGACGGCGGGGGAAAATGCGACGATTGGCGAAAATAAGGGGAACAGCGGCGTTTGGAGAGAATCGGCAAACGGCGCGAACTCCGACGAGCGAATTTTGCCGATTTACCCGCTGACCGAAGGTTTGACGCAGTATCAGATTCAAACGATAATCAAGAACGCGCTCGAAAATTTGCCCGATTTGCTCCCCGAAGCGTTCCCGACGGAGTATCTGGCGCCGCGTCGGTTGGCGCCGATCGCCGACGCGATTCGCAAAATTCACTTCCCGGCGACGGCGGAGGAGGCGGCGTTCGCGCGTCGACGTTTCGTTTATCAAGAGTTGTTAATCTTGCAGTTAGCGTTGGCGATTTGCCGAGCGCGGCGGCGAATCAACATGAAGGCGCCGCCGCTTCCGCGCAACGGAAAAATCGACGCCCGCATCCGTTCGCTCTTCCCGTTCGAGTTGACCGAAGCGCAAAACGCCGCGATCGCCGAAATTTCCGCCGATATGGGACGTCCGGTTCCGACGAATCGGCTCCTGCAGGGCGACGTCGGCTCCGGCAAGACGGTCGTCGCGATTTACGCGATGCTGCAGGCGGTCGCCAACGGCGCGCAAGCGGTCTTGATGGCGCCGACCGAAACGCTTGCTCGGCAACACTTGCGAACGCTCGAACATTACTTGCGCAACGCGGCGACGAAGGTCGTTCCGCTTTTCGGCGGGCAAAAACCGGCGGAGCGGGCGGCGATTCTCGAACAAATCCGAACCGGCGAGGCCCAAATCGTCGTCGGAACGCAGGCGCTCGTTTGCAACGAAATCGAGTTCGCGCGGCTCGGGCTGGTCGTCGTCGACGAGCAACACAAGTTCGGCGTCAAGCAGCGCGCGTCGCTGAAAGCGTCGTTAACGACGGAACCGCACTACTTAGTAATGACGGCGACGCCGATTCCGCGGAGTTTGACGATGACGCTTTTCGGCGACTTGGACGTCTCGGCGATGCGCGGAACGCCCCCGGGACGCCGCAAAACGACGACCGCGATTCTCGACGAGAAAAATCGACCGAGTTGGTGGGCTTTCGTTCGCGAAAAATTGGACGAAGGGCGGCAGGCTTACGTCGTCGTCCCGCGCGTCGACGACGGCGAAGTCGACGAGTTCGCGGCGCTCGAAGGGTACGAAAAACAGAAAATTGAGAACGACGGGACTTTTTCGAGCGATTTCGATTTTTGGAACAGTTGGGAAGGGCCGGAAAAAGAGCGCGCGTTCGCCAAGGTCGAGGAAAAGCGGGGGAAGAAGGCGGCGGCGAAGGTTAAGTCGACGGGGAAAACGGGGAAAAACGGGGGAAATAGGGCGAACGAGGCGAATGGGGGAGACGCGTCGGGCGTCGGGGTTGGCGAATTTAGCGCGGACGGCGGCGAGTCGAGCGATTTTAACGGCGAACCAAGCGGCGGCGGAAGCGGAACCGGCGACCGCTTGATGAACGTTTGGTCGGTTTATAAAGAGTTGTCGTAGGGCGAGTTGCGCGGGTATCGGCTCGGCGTCGTTCACGGGCGGCTCTCGGCGGCGGAGAAAGACGCGATTATGCGCGATTTCCGTTGCGGAAATATTCAGGTGTTGATCGCGACGTCGGTCGTCGAGGTCGGAATCGACGTGCCGAACGCGACGCTGATGACGATCGAGAACGCCGAGCGGTTCGGGTTGGCGCAGTTGCACC
>JAFTUJ010000507.1 GCA_017466305.1 Thermoguttaceae bacterium | reverse complement strand
CTTTCCGAAAGCCGGAGAATACAAGGATTACGCGCGGACTCGCAACTGGGTCGCGCCTTGGCGACCGGAGGAAACGCCCGGGACGTTCCAAATCGCGGTCGACGGTAAGAAAACGGAAACGGTTTTTGGAACGAACGGCGCCGAGTGGAGTTGGCAGGAAGGCGCGCCGATTTCGATTTCGGCGGACAAGCTGGAAGTCGAAATTTCCCTTTGCGACTTGACCGGGTTCGACGGTCGGGTCGACGCGTTAGTTTTCAGCGCCGACGGGTTCGTCCCGCCGGAAGAAATCGACGCGATGAAGCCGTTGCGCTTGGCGGCGCGCGGGCTGTCGGCGGAATACCGAAGCGTCGAAAACGGCAAGGTTTACGACCTTGTCGTCGTCGGCGGCGGAATCGCCGGAACGTGCGCGGCGATCTCGGCGGCTCGACTCGGAGCGTCGGTCGCGCTCGTCCAAGACCGTCCGGTTCTCGGCGGGAACGGGAGCGCCGAAATCCGCGTTCACCTCAACGGCGACGTTAACCTCCCGCCGTATCCGAACTTAGGGAACCTGACGTATCTCCTCGGCCCGCACGGCGGCGGGAACGGGCGCGAAGCGGCGCACTATAAAGATCGAACGCGCTTCGAACTCGTTTCGGCGGAAAAAAATATCGACCTTTACTTGAACGTCCGCGTCAACGCCGTCGAAGCGGCGAAGAGCGAAAGCGGAAGTATCCGCATTAACGCGGTTTGCGGCGAAAACGTCGCGACCGGGGAACGCTTGCGCTTTATAGGAAAAACGTTCGCCGACTGCACCGGCGACGCGACGGTCGGTTTCCTCGCGGGCGCCGATTTCCGAATGGGGCGCGAAGCGAAGTCCGAATACGGCGAAGCGACCGCGCCGGAAAAGGCCGACTCGATGACGATGGGCTCGTCCGTTCAGTGGAACACCGTCGTAACGGACGGCGACGCGAGTTTTCCGGAAGTCCCGTGGGCGATTCAATTTAGCGACAAAACGATTCGACCGTCGACGCACGGCGACTGGGACTGGGAAGGCGGCATGAATCTCGACCAAATTACCGATATCGAGCGCATCCGCGACAACGGCCTCCGCGCCGCGTACGGGCACTGGTCGTATATGAAGAACAAAACGACCGGCTCTTGGGCGGAAAAAGTCAAAAATCGCAAGCTCGGTTGGGTCGCTTACGTCGCCGGAAAGCGGGAGTCGCGGCGACTGTTGGGCGACGTCGTTTTGAAGGAACAGGACGTCGTGAACGCGGTTCCGTTCGAGGACGCGTCGGTAACGACGACTTGGTCGATCGACCTGCACTATCCGGAACCGGAGAACGCTAAACACTTCCCGGGCGAGGAGTTCCGCGCTTACTGCGTCCAAACGAACATCAAGCCGTACGCGATTCCGTACCGCTGCCTTTACTCGCGCAACGTCGAAAACCTCTTCATGGCGGGGCGCAACATCAGCGTAACGCACGTCGCGCTCGGAACGATTCGCGTGATGCGCACCGGCGGAATGATGGGCGAAGTCGTCGGGATGGCCGCGTCGATTTGCAAGAATCGTAAGTGCTTGCCGCGCGACGTTTACAGCGATTATCTCGACGAACTGAAAGCGCTGATGACCGAAGGCGTCGCGCCGCCGACCGCGAAAGCGACGCAGTTCGCGCGCCCGAAATGGCTGCCGTCGGACGCGAAAAACTTGGCGCTCGGCGCGAAAGTCGCCGTTTCGAGCCTGTACAAAAAGGCGCATTACCCGGCGTCGGCGATTAACGACGGCAAACTCGACGTTTACAAGAACGAAGGCCGTTGGGTCAGCGACGAAGCCGAGTCGCATTGGGTCGATTTCGAGTTCGCCGGGGAAACGACGCTCGACGCTTTCCGCGTCGCGAGCGGGCAAGCGTCGGCCCAAACGCCGTTGACGAAGTTCCGCCTGCAAGTCGAGCGAGACGGCGCGTTCGTCGACGTCGAAAGCGCGGCGGTCGAAAACAACGACGCGGCGGTCGTCTGCTTGAAGTTTAAACCCGTTTCCGGCAAGAAGTTCCGTCTGCAAATCGACGAAACGCCGGGCAACCTGGCGCGCCTCTGGGAAGTCGAGTTTTACAACGTCGGGAAGTAACGGCGTCGCGCTTTGCAACGCTCCCGACGGCGAAGGTCGGGAGCGTTTTATAACGTTTTTTTTAGAATTTCGTCTTTTTTTCTTGAAATGCGCGAATAACGAAGTTATAATCAAATTTAGCGCGACACGGTGAAGCGGTTTGTCCGTCAAATTTTCGGTTTCGCGTTATCGCTGCGGATTTTTTTCGTTATTTTTCTTTAATTGCGTCGTAATTTTCGTTCGGAACGCCCTCTTATAGGCGGAAGAGATAAAGAACGGCGAACGTCGAACGGTCGCAAACGCAAAAGTTCAAAGATTTAAAGGAGACGATAAAATGTTGGGCGCGTTGATTGCCGCTTTTATTTTGTGTTGCGTTATTCGCGGATTTACCGGCGAGGAAGTTGGGTTCGGAAAGGCGTTTTTGGTCGCGCTTTTGGCTTCGATCGTTAGTTCGTGCGCGGTCGCGGTCGCCGCCGCGCCGATCGAATCGATCGGTTTGAGTATCGCGGTTAGCTTGGCGATTCATTTCGGCGTTACGGCGGTTGCGGTGCAACTCCTTTGCTCGACGGACGTTAAGACCGTTTTGAAGATTGCGCTGACTTATCTCGGGATTCAGTTGGCTTGGCAATTGACTTTAATTTTCTGTCTCGCCGGTTTGATCGCCGCGACAAGCTGACGCAAAACGTTCGCCGCGTCAACGTCGATATTTGAACGGCGTTTGAAAAACGAAACCTCGTCCGGCGTCGCGTTGGGCGAGGTTTTGGACTTTTGACGTTAAAAAGGGAGAGTTAGGGAAAATAAATGGGAGCGATAATCGCGCTTTCGATCGTTTTGATCTTTCTCGTTTGCTTTTTGTCGCTGGTTTTCGGCCCGATTATTTTGCTCTTGAAGCGGATTTCGGACGACGCGGGCGGGACAAAGTTAGGTTGGCTTTACGCCGCGTTTTTTGGACTCGGCGTTCTTAGCGGGCCGCTTGCGTCTTGGCTCGAAGGATACGCGGCGGCTCTTTTCGCGCCGAACGGCGTCGTTTCGTTCGGTTCGGCGTTCGGAATGGCGTTCGGCGTCGCGGCGCTTTGCGAGGAGTCGCTGAAGTTCGCGTTTTTACTTCCCTTGGCGTTGCGTTCGCGGCGTTTTAAGCGATACGTTCGCGGCGTCGCGTTCGCGGCGTTCGTTTCGATGGGGTTCGCGACGATCGAGAACGTCCTTTACGTTGTCGGATACGCGGCGCAAGACGGTTTCTTGAGCGGCGGTTTCCAAGTCGCGTTTTTCCGGTCGTTTACGTCGTTGCTCGGACATTTTGTTTTCTCCGTTTGGATGGGATATTTCCTGGCGATCGCGGTGATGGGGCTCCGTCGCGGCGAAAACTTGTTCCAAAAACGGGGCGGTTGGCGCAATTTGCAACCGAAGGATTGGCGGCATTTAGCGAAATATTTGACGCTGGCGCTCGCGGTTCCGCTCGGCGTTCACGGCCTTTACGACTTTTTCCTGATGTACGCGGGCGTCGGCGGGCAATTTAGCGGGTTATCGTTGATAACGTTTATCGGTTTCTTCATTTTGTCGGTGAAAATCGGTTTTTACCTAATCGACGAGCTGAAAGCGAAGGATTTCGATATTCGCAAAGCGAAGCGCGACGAAAAGCGCGACGAGTTTTACCGAAGCGTCGGACGACGTTAGTTTAGGTAAAATAGATAGTTAAGCGAAGGAAAAGCGCCGCGAATCGCGGAAAATCGCTCTTGAATGGAGCCGGAAAAATCGTTATTATCGGTAGCGTCGTTCGGGCGGTTTTAAGGGCCGAACGGACGGCGGCGTCGCTCGGTTTACCCGACTTTCCTGTTTTGCCTATTTGCCCGTTTTTCCTCGTCTTTTTCCTTTATGTCGGCTCTTTTACTCCTTCCGCTCGCCGCGACTTCGGTCGGCGGCGCGATCGCGCTCGGGGCGCTTTTTTATTTTTTCAACGGTTCGAACGACGACGCTCGTTCTTTAGCGACCGAGCCCGCGTCTCTTGGCGAAGCGTTGCAAGTTGAGAAAACGTCGGAGGTTAGCGCGCTTGAAAAAACGGTTCGCGAAGAGCGGGAACGCTCCGAACGCGCCGTTGCCGAGTTGGAGCGCCGACGTCGGGAACTCGCCGACTTTTACGCTCGCGCCAACGCCGATCTGGAAGCGCGTCGAGCGACGCTCGAAACGTTGACCGCGCAAGCGACCGAGGCGGCGACGACGTTGGGGCGCGTCTTGGACTCCTTTTCGACCGCGTTCGGAGCGTCGCCGGAAAACGGAACGCCGCGAGAAACGCCGCGTCGCAACCGCCCGACTTCCAAGCGCTTAACGTCGGCGACCGTCGAATCGCGTCGGGCCGCGGACGCGTTCGAACCGTTGTTCGCGTTGGAAGACGAGTTGCGTTTGGAACTCGGCGAAGCGCGCGGTCGAGCGGCTCGATAAGAACGGCGTTTTTCTTAAACGTTGAAATATAAGGAGTTGACTGAAGGTGGAAAACGCGGAAAAACGAGCGAAGGAGGGCGGCGGCGTCTTTGCCGTTAAACTCGACGCGTTTTGCGGCCCGCTCGACTTGTTGCTCTATCTGGTGCGAAAACGCGAGTTAGATATACTCGATATTCCGATCGCCGAGATAACGGAGCAGTTTCTCGTCTTCGTCGAGGCGTTGGAAGCGCTCGAACTCGACGCGATCGGCGACTTCTTGTCGCTGGCGAGTTCGCTGATTGAGATTAAGTCGTTTCACGCGCTCCCGACGGAAGAGGAGACGGTCGAAACGATCGAGGATCCGCGTAAAGACTTGGTTGTTCAGCTCTTAGCGTATAAGAAATTTTGCGAAAACGCCGGCGTCTTGGAAGAGCGCGGCCGACTTTGGGCCCGGCGTTACCCGCGACTCTCGAACGATTTGCCGAGAGCGACGCGAAATTTCGCCGAAGAACCGATTCAAGACATCGAACTTTGGGATTTGGTCGGCGCGTTCGGGCGGATTTTGCGCGAAAAAACGCCGGTCTTTAGGCATTCGATGAAACGCGAGGACGTGCCGATAAGCGTCCATCTGCAAAGAGTTTACAATCGTTTGAAACGCGAGCGAAAAATCCGCTTCACCGCGCTTTTCGACAAGGCCGACCGCAAGTCGACGCTGATCGGGATTTTTTTGGCGATTCTCGAACTGACGCGACACGGGTACGCGTTTGTCGAGCAGGAGACGGCGTTCGGCGATATTCAAGTCGCTTATCGCGAAAACGAGAAGCCGTTCGATTTGGTCGGCGCCGGGGCGAGCGATTTTGTCGAGTCGGCGCAAGCCGGTTGACGGAAACGGTTTAACCGATTGAAAAATAAGACGTTCGGAAACGGCGCGAAGAAGGCGACTCGTTTTCGAACGTTTTTTTGCGTTCGAAAAAAAAGTTTTGTTTAACTAATAGAGTTTATCTTGGCTAATTTAGTTAGACAGGGCAAACTAAGGTTTGCGCAAAAAAAAGGCGCCGCTCGCGGAGAAAACGAGCGACGCCGAGTCGAAACGAAACTCCGTTCGTCGCCGCCGCGCAAGGGAGAAAACAAACGCGACGGCAACGGCGGAAAGTTGAAAGCGTCCGCGCTAAACTCCGAAGAGAACGGAAGTTGCGCGAAAGCCGGAGCGAACGCGGCGCTTTCGGCGGTTTCGTTTCGACGTTGCGGAGAACTGAAACGAACGGCTAAACGGCGACCGTTTCAGAAACGCTAAGTCGATAGTTAGCAACGGTTTCGAAAAAGGTTTGCAAGCTTTCGCAAGCGTCTAAAACGCTTTGAGCGAAAAGTTCCGTTTGACGGTAAAGGTTTGAGAGGAAAAGAGATTCGGCCGCGTCGCCGAAGACCGTCCAAGGGCAACGGCAAGGAGTGCGCGGACGGTTTTTTTCGATGAAGCCGACGACGTCTTTCGCCGGATAACCGATAAAAACGCCGACTTCGTGCGGAAATTTTTCGACGGAAAAACGTTGGTAAAGCGTTCGGAGAAGCGGTTTTAGGGCGTCCGTCGCAGGATAGCCGCAGCGTTGGAGCGTCGCGGAATTTTCCGGCGTCGAAACGGCGCGGCGAAGAGCGTCGCGATGAAAAAATAAAACGAGCGAACTGTCGTCTTCAACGCGGAGACGGACGTAATCGAGCTTCAAAATTTTAAGAACGTCGTCGCGAGTAAAGCTAAAGGGCGAATCGGCGCGCGTTTGCGACTTGTAACAATGCCGAACGCGCAAAAGTTCGCCCGGTTTAACGCCGCTGCGCACCGCGGCGGTCTTCACAAGGAGAAAACGTAAAGCTTCTTTTCGGTCGGCGTCGCAAATACAGTCGCTCATGAGTTAGCTTTGCCTAATAAAGCGGTGAAAAAATAGCGTCGATTGGTTCGGAACAACAAATCGACGACGGTTTTTAAGGAAAGGTTTTCTTTTCGCTTCTTATTATAACCGGTTTTGCGAACGGCGTCAATTAGGATTGTCTAATTTTTGATTGTTTTTGGCAAAATTGTTAGGTTTGTTTAAGTTTTTGAGCGTCGCCGGTTCCCTTTGAGGGAAACGCGTTGAATTGGAAAGGATTTTAAAGAAAGACGGGGCTAATTGAACGCGGGGAAAGAAGGGAACAAACGGAGCGTTTGGGAGATTTTAACGCGCGAAACGACCTTTCAACGTTGGAAGTTAAAGAAGACTAAACGTCTTCCCGACGTCGGACGCCGGGAAGACGAAAGAGAACGCGTCGTCGAAACGGAACGCGTCGTTAAAACGCTTAGTCGTTCCAAGACAACGTTTCCGGAAGGGGCGAGCCGAGATTAATGCAACCGTCCTCCGTAACGACGACGATATCTTCGACGCGCAGCCCGCCGACGCCCGCGCCGTAAAGGCCCGGTTCGACCGAAACGACGTCGCCGACGACGAGTTCCGGGCCTTTGAAGTCGAGGAGCGGCGGTTCGTGGAGCGAAAGGCCGAGGCCGTGCCCGGTTCCGTGCGTCATCCGGATTTCCGTTTCCGCTTCCGGCGTGCCCGGCGCGGCGTAACCGAAACCGTATTTTTCGAGCGCCGCGATCGCCGCGCGGTGAACCGCTTCGGCGGAGACGCCCGCTTTGATCGTCGCCGTCGCCGCCGCTTTCGCCGCGCGCACCGCTTCGAGCATTTTTGCGTAAATCGGCTTGATCGGGCCGTTTATGACCGTGCGCGTGCAGTCGCCGTTGTAGAGCGTCGTTTTGTTCGTCGGGAAAACGTCGATGATGATCGGCTCGCCGGTGCGCAACGGCCCGGTTCCGTAGTTGTGGCAGTCGTCGCCGTCTTTGCGACCCGCGACGATCGCCGGAACGTTCGAGTAACCGGCGTCGAGGAGCGTTCGGTCGAGGAAAGCCCGCATATTTTCGGAGGTCAGCATCTCGCCGTTCGACCAAAGGACGCCGTCGGCGTCGGGAATCGCGTTCGCGATGCGGCGGCAAGCGGCGCGCATCGCTTCTTCGGTCGCCCGTTGCGCTTCGCGAATCGCCGCGAT
>JAFTUJ010000506.1 GCA_017466305.1 Thermoguttaceae bacterium | reverse complement strand
TCGAACCCGAACGTTTCCTTCTGGCGCGGCGCGATGTTGCGCGTTATGCGGTCGCTCGAATTCGTCAAATCGCTGCCGGAATGGAACGGCGTCGACCTGAAAGTTCGCGGCGGAAGCCAAGGCGGGCTTCAATCCCTCGCCGCGGCCGGACTCGACGCCGACGTTACCGAAGTCGAAGCGCATGTTCCTTGGTTCTGCGACTTAGCGGGCAAAGCGAACAACAAACGCCTCGGCGGTTGGTTCCCGGAATGGGTCGACGGTCTCGGCTATTTCGACTCGACGAATTTCGCGAAACGCATTAAGGCGAAACAAGTTACGATTTACTCCGGCCTCGGCGACTACGTTTGCCCGCCGTCGGGCCAAGTCGTTCTCTTCAAATCGATTCCGACCGAAACGCGCTGGGTCGTTCACCAAGGCAAAACGCACGGTTTCACGCAAAAGAACGCGCCGCAATACGTCGTCGAAAAACCGGCGAAATAAGAAGTTAACGTCGAAAGCGTCGCCGTCGTTTTACACGACGCCGCAAACGTTTTCGCCGACGTTTTCACCCGATTTCCAACGGCGGCGCTCCAACGCGTCGCCGCAACTTACCCTTTTTATTTACAAGGATTACGCAATGAAAAAATTCGCGTTTGCTCTCGTCGCGCTCCTCGCCGGAGCGGTCTCCGCGTTCGCTCAAGACGACGCTCGTCTCAAGGTCGGCTCGAACGACGTTTTCAAGGGCCCGGTCGGGCTGCAACTCTACAGCCTCCGCGACACGTTCTCGAAGGACGTCGAAAAAGGCTTCCAAACCGCGAACGATCTCGGTTTCGGATACGTCGAATTGGCCGGGACTTACGGCATGAAACCGGAAGAAATGGTCGCGAAACTGAAGGAATACAAACTGACGCCGATCGCGGGCCACTGGGATTACAACCTCTTCAAAAACGATCCGGAAGCGGTCGCTAAAGAAGCGAAAGCGCTCGGTCTGAAATACGCGGGCGTCGCTTGGCTGCCGCACTCCGGCGAACTCGACGAAGCGGAAGTCCTTGCCGCGGCGGAAGTTTTCAACAACGCCGGCAAGGTTCTCGCGGAGTACGGGATCGGCTTCTACTACCACAACCACGGTTACGAGTTCCTGCCTTGGAAAGACGGCAAGACCCATTTCGACCTGCTCGTCGAAAAAACCGATCCGCGCTACGTTTCGTTCCAAATGGACGTTCTTTGGACGATCTTCCCGGGCCAAGACGCGGCGAAACTCCTCCGCAAGTATCCTAACCGTTGGTCGCTCTTCCACTTAAAAGACCTCAAGAAGGGCGTCGAAGGGAACCACTCCGGCGGCACCAGCGTTGAAAACGACGTCGCGCTCGGCTCCGGTCAAGCGAACTACGCCGAAATTTTGAAAGCGGCGCAAGAAGTCGGCGTCAAGTACTACTTCATCGAAGACGAATCGCCGCGCGTCGTCGACCAAATCCCGCAAAGCCTCAAATTCCTCGAATCGGTCAAGTGGTAAGCGGTTCATTTTAAGCGTTTAGCGACGTCGCGTTTCAACGGTTTCACCATCGAAGCGACGCGACGCCGCCGACGTTTTTTCGCGTTCGCGGCGCCGTTTGACAGAACGTCAAATCAGAATAACGACGCCGCGTCGTTTTTTCTTGTTTTTTCCGTTTATTCTCGCTTTCCAAGAGCGTCCGACGGCGATCGTCTTCGCCCTTCTTGACGGACGCTAAAACATTCCGCCGCCGTCGTTAGCGTCGGAGCGCGACGCGTCTTGACCGCGACCGGCGTAAAAATCGATTTCCTCCGGTTCGACAGGACGTCGCTCCTCGTCCCCGCTCTTTTCGTCGGGACGTCGCGACGTTTGCGGCGTCTTATCGCGCGAGTCGGCGTCGTTCGGTTCGCCGGGCCTTTTCGCTCTTTCTTCAAACGACGCGGCGTCGCCGTTGCCCGTTTCAGGTCGTTCGGAGCGACGAGGCGCTTTCTGAGGGGGCCGACCGGCCCAAAAAACGCGCGAGCCAAGACTTAACCACTTTCTTATGTCGGTCAAAACGTTGAGCCCGTCCCATTTGTCCGAACGCGACGTTTTCTTTTTTTCTCGCGTCGTTTCGAAATCGCGCGAGCGCGCGTCGTCCGCTTCGGCGTCCGGCGTCTCCGAACGGGGCGGCGTCTCCGGTTCCGGCGGGGCCTTCGGACAATAAACGCGAACTCCGGAAGCGTCGAGAAGCGCGGTCGCGTCCAACTCAAAATCGCTCGAAACGCAACGGTCGGCTTGGTTTTCGCACGTCAGCGGCGCGACGACGCGAAGGCGTTCGTTCGGCGCGAAAACGACGCGGCGCCAAAGCGCGTTCGTTTCGTCGACGTCGTTAAAGTTCGCCGACGCAAAGAGTTGCGAAGCGTCGACGGGAAGCGGCGCAACCTCCGTCGTTTCGCTCGACCCCGGCGCAAAAAAGCGCAAATCGAACGGAGTCTCCGAAATGAGCGGCGCGTTGTTCAGATTTTTTTCGCCGACGCGCTTCGGAACCTTGACGTTCGTCCAGTCTTTTTGAACGAATCGCTGGAAAAGGCGCGACGCAAAGACAAACGACGAACGACCGACAAACGCTTGTCCTTCCAACGGTTGCGTTTCGTCGAGCGACGCCGCGTCGTTCGGCAACGCGGAGTCGGCTTCGCGACTTTCAAGCGTCGACGCGATCAGGTTAAGCGTTTCGTTCGACAAGACGTCGCCGTCGCTCAACTCGATCAGACCGCCCCAAAAACCGCGCAACTTGCGCTCGCCTTCGGTCAGTTCCAAGGCGTCGCAAACTTCGCTCGGCAAAAAGAACTCGTTATGGAGCCCAAGTCCCCAAAAAAGGTAGTTTTCGGTTCGGCAAAAAACGCGACGCGGCGTCGTTATTTCCTTGAAGCGGTCTTCGTTAATCGTTTGCCGCATCAGACGTTCCAGCGGCGACCCCGCGAAACTCGGCGCCAGCGCGCGGTAAATAAAGTCGACGCCGTCGCGTCCTTTCGCGAGATTACGCAACGCGGTTCGCGTGTAAACGATCGGATAAAATTTCATCGTTTTCCTCGTTTTGTCTTCATCGTAACTTACGTTTTTACGCGTTTTCAACGCACTCCGCTAGCGTTCGCGACGCATTTTCCGCGACAGTAAACGTCGACGCGACCGTCGAGCTCCCGCCAAATTTCATCGGCGATCGCGTTCAATTCCTTCGCTTTTTTCTCGCAATATTCCGCGTTTTTCGCCGCGTCGCGGCTCGTTTACGCGAAAGCGTCGGATTCGTCGCCGTCCCAGAACTTTCCCCACCACGATTTTTCCCGTTCGGCGCTCGCTTTTCGAGCGTAATCGCGTTCCTCGCCCCGCGCGCTTCGCGCTTTCGCCTCGAACCCTTGCGCGGCGGCGGTCGTGTGAAGGTAAAACGGGAACAAAATCGGCAGATGAATGTTATGCGGGTCGACGTCGCCGACAATCTCGGCGCCTTGTTGGAAGTCGTCGAATTCGCCTTCAAACTTTCCCAATCGGGTCGCGGCGATCATCACGTGTTCCGGCGTTCCGTAAAAATATTTTTTGAAGCATTCCTTAACCGTTTTAACGCAGTACTTACCGTCGTCGGCCGACTTACACCAATCGCTCTTGGTGATCAAGAAGATCAGCGCGGCGTTTGGGTTGCCGTCCGTCGCTTTTCCGACGAGCGCTTGAAGGCGCGTCGCCATACTGCGCCATTGAGCGCATTGCTTTTTATTTTCTCCGGAACGCGAGCTCAAAACGAGGTCGGCGGGCAAGCAAACCAAGATCGCGTCGGAGTTTTGAACGTGTTGGAGGAACTGCGCTACGTCGTTGTCTTTCTCTTCCCGTTGTTTGAGGAGCCCGCCGCGATAGTCGAGCCATTCGAAATCGCCGATCGAGCTTCCGCGATAAAAACAGGTGAAGTCGAAAGCCGTGCTTTCCGCCGTGCCGGCGGGCCAGACGCCGTCGTCGAGCATCATATCCCAAGCGTCTTGGAGGTCGAGCCCTTGGTTGTAGTCTTTGCAGTTGAAATTAAAGCCGCCGATTCCCTCCAACATGCGGAAGTAAGTCGCGTAAAGATAACAACTTTTGCCGGTTCCGGACGGGCCGATCATCGTCAGTTTTAAGGACATTGTTTCGCCTTTCTTTGTGTTGACGTTTTGTCGTTTTATTTTCGTTTTATCGTTAGCGTTCGTTAAATTTTACCGCGTGTTGCGTCGGCGCGAAAACACGTCGGCAAGCGTTTTGAAGTTTCGTCGGCAAGGTCGACCGACCGGACGCGCTCTCACGCTTTGCGAGCTTTGCCGTCGGCGCTCAACACGCGTTTGCCGTTATGATAAAGCTCGACGCGGCCTTCGAGTTCACGCCAAATCGCGTCGGTTGGAATATTTGAAAACGCTTCAAGTTCTTTTATTACTCTTTTTATCTCGCTCTTGCGGTCTTCGTCCTCCACCAACGCAAAAATCAAAGGCCACGGGAGCAAGCCGATAAACCCACCGCTGACAACCTCCTCCCACCCAAAACCCCCATAAAGCCCCCCAATAAGAGCTCCAATTAGCGCCGAAATAAGGCACCACTTAAACGGCGCCCTAGCCAAACGCCTCGCCTCTTTTTGCAAGTTACTTCGCAATTCTTTGGCGGCGCGCGTGATCGCGAGGAACGGCAGCAGAATCGGCAGGTGGACGTTATGCGGGTCGAGGACGCCTTTAATCTCGGCGCCCTGTTGGAAATCGTCGCTTTCCCCTTCGAAACGGCCCAAGCGCGTCGCGGTAATCATCGCGTACTCCGGCGTTCCGGCAAAGTACTGTTGAAACGCGGTTCGAACCGTTTCGACGCAACGTCGCCCTTCCTCTTTCGACTTGCAGAGGTCGCTCTTCGTGATCATGAAGATCAGCGCCCCGAAGTCGTTGCGTTGGCAGACCGCGCCTAAAATCCGCAAAATCTCGTTTTTCATTCGCGACCAACGCCGTTGAACGCGCAAGTCGTTCGCCTGCGCCGTTAAGAGAACGTCCGTCGGGAGGCAAACCAAGATCGCGTCGGAGTCGACGGCGCGGTTCAGGAAGTTCGTTAAGTCGCTTCCTTCGCTCGCGTCTTCGTCC
>JAFTUJ010000056.1 GCA_017466305.1 Thermoguttaceae bacterium | reverse complement strand
TCCGTTCGCGTAACAAAGGCCAAGTTGAGTCATCGAGTCAACGTGCCCCAGTTCCGCCGCCGCGCGGTAATATTCGACCGCCGCCGGGTAACTCTTCGCGACGCCGTTTCCTAAGACGCGGCAGTTCGCCAAATTAAACATCGCGCTCGCGCTGCCGAGTTCGGCGGCTTTACGGTACCATTCGACGGCGGTTTCCCAATTTTGCTCGACGCCGCGTCCCTCGGCGTAACAAAAACCGAGGTTGTTCATCGCGCTTTCGTCGCCGAGTTCGGCGGCTTGGCGGTACCATTCGACGGCGGTTTCGTAACTCTGCTCGACGCCGTCGCCTTTCGCGTAATTGACGCCTAAATTAAATATCGCGTCGGCGTCTCCCAACGCGGCGGCTTTGCGATACCATTCGTTCGCGGCTTCCCAATTTTGCTCGACGCCTTTTCCGTCCGCGTAGCAAGAGCCAAGAGCGCTCATCGCGTCGGCTTCCCCCAGTTCGGCGGCTTTGCGGTACCATTGGGCGGCGGCTTCGTCGCTCTGTTCGGCGCCGACTCCGGCCTTGTAGTTTCGAGCGAGGTTTTTTATCGCGACGACGTCGCCGAGTTCGGCGGCTTGACGGTACCATTCGTTGGCGGTTTCGTAATTTTGTTCGACGCCGTTTCCTCGCGCGTAACAGGCGCCTAAATTGTTCATTGCGATCGCGTCGCCCAACGCCGCCGCTTTTCGATAGTATTGAACGGCGGTTTCGTAATTCTGCTCGACGCCGTTTCCGTCCGCGTAACAAAGGCCCAATTTTGTCGCCGCGTCGGCGCTTCCGCGCTCGTCGGCTTTTCGATAATATTGGACGGCGGTTTCGTAATTCTGTTCGACGCCCTCTCCGTTCGCGTAACAAAGGCCTAAATTTGTCGCCGCGACGGCGCTTCCTCGCTCGTCGGCTTTTCGATAGTATTCGACGGCGGTTTCCCAATTTTGTTCGACGCCGTTTCCGTTCGCGTAACAAACGCCTAAATTGTTCGCCGCGTCGGCGTTTCCTTGCTCGTCGGCTTGGCGAAAATATTGGACGGCGGTTTCCAAACTTTGTTCGACGCCGTTTCCGTTCGCGTAACAAGAGCCTAGATTTACCGACGCTTCCGCGCATCCTTGCTCGTCGGCTTTTCGATAGTATTGGACGGCGGTTTCCCAATTTTGTTCGACGCCGCTTCCGTTCGCGTAGCAAACGCCAAGGCAATTTAACGCGTCGCTCGAACCAAGTTCGACGGCTTTGCGATACCATTCGACGGCTTTTTCCGCGTTCTTTTCGACGCCGACGCCGTTTTCATAATTTTCGCCTAAATAACGCATTGCGGTCGCGTCGCCGAGTTCGGCGGCTTTGCGATACCATTCGACGGCTTTTTCCGCGTTTTTTTCGACGCCGTCGCCGTTTTCATAATTTAGGCCTAAATAACGCATTGCGGTCGCGTCGCCGAGTTCGGCGGCTTTGCGATACCGTTCGACGGCTTTTTCCGCGTTTTTTTCGACGCCGACGCCGTTTTCATAATTTTCGCCTAAATAACGCATTGCGGTCGCGTCGCCGAGTTCGGCTGCTTTGCGGTACCATTCGCTCGCTTTTTCGTCGCTTTGCTCGACGCCGAGGCCGTTTGCGTAATTGACTCCCAAAAAACGCATTGCGGTCGCGTCGCCGAATATTGCGGCTTTACGATACCATTCGTTTGCCGTTTGGAGATTGATTTCGACGCCGATCCCTTCCTCGTAATAACAACCGAGAAGTAAGGCGGCGCGCGCGTCTCCTAATTCGGCGGCGCGACGTAGCGTTGCGACGGCTTCTTGCGCTCGGTCGCTCGACCTTAGAAAGTAGCCCCAATTTCGCGTCGCGACGGCGCAACCCGTTGCCGCGGCGCGCTTGTGCCAACGCTCCGCCTCCTCGGCGCTCTCTTCGACGCCGTCGCCGTTCGCGTAAAGCCCGGCAAGGAGCGACGCCGCCATCGGGTCGCCCGCCTCCGCCCAACGCTTCAAACCCGTCGCCGCTTTCGCGTAATACTCCTTCGACTTGTCGAGATTCCAGTTCGGACCCTCCGCTTTAAAGTATTGCGCTAACGTTAGTTGCGCGAACGGATGCCCCAACCGCGCCGGCGCCGTCGCGCGGTCGTACGCTTCTCGTTGATATTGCGTCATCGTGTCGCTTTCGCTCCAATACGCCAGCGCGGCCTCCGCCATCGCGTTGAGCGAACCGGTCTCCGCCGCTTGTTCGAGGAGCTCCAAACCGCGTTTGCGGTCGACGAAACGACCGTTCAAACCGTATCGCAACGCGCGACCTTCGCGGTAGAGTCGCCGCGACTCTTCCGACGCTTCCGGAATCGCTTCGACGATTAGGAATGTTTCGTCGGTCGATGCAACCTGTTGAGAATAGACGAGTTGCGCCAAGTCGAACGCCTCTTGATCGGAGATTTCGCCCGCGTTCCAACGCTCCGCGATTTGCGCCGGGGTAAGGACGGCGTTCGCTTCCGGCGCGACGTTGGACGCCGGCGTCGCGATTGGCGTCGTTTCGGCGGCGGCTTCCGGCGTCGCGTCGGCAACAGGTTGCGGCGTCTCGTTTTGCGTTAACGTCGAAAACGCCGCGTCGACGGAATGAGGAAAAACGGACGCGACCGTCGCGAGCAAAAATCGCGAGGCGGCGCGTTGCAATAAACGTTGACAAATTTCGGACATAAGCCTTAACGCTTGCAATATCAAAGGGAAAGACGAAGCAAAGATTGGCGCGTCGATTTTCTAATAACGTTAAGTATAACGTCGATTGCGATTAGCGCAAGGGGGAGGCGGCGACAAAGCGCAAAATACATAGCGCGCGCCAACGACGGCGCGGCGCTTTAAACGTCGCGTTGGTAAGAGTAAGGAAGGACGAAACGGCGACGGCAAGGGGAGCGCCGGAAAACGGCGGCGTTAATGGGCGCGACGAGGACGCTTGAGACGGCGAATTTCGGCTTTAGTCGCTTCGTCGACGCGGCGCGATTCGACGATCTTTTGGAGCGATTTGTTGAACGTAAAATCGTCGAAGTTGTTTTGCCGCAAGAACTTCAACGTCGCGTCGGGAAAACGAATAAACGATTCGGCGACGAGCCAAGCGAGCGACATGTCGACGTAGTATTCGCCGAGACGCCGCGTCGCAACGGCGTCGGCGCGTTCAAAAACGGCGTCGAGGTAAGACGCGTCGAGGAAATGGTTTAACGTCGCGACGACGGCGAAGCGAACTTCAAACGGTCGCGGCGATTGGGCGCAAAAGTCGAGAAATCTCCAAAACTCGTCGCGAAAGGCGTTAGGAACGCGAAGCGAACCGGAAAAAGAGTCGCAAACCGCCCAAGAATCGATCGCGGGAACGAAGGCGGCGATCGCGTCGAGGCGCGCGTCAAAGTCGAGTCGCGTTTCCGCGACGACAAAACCGACGACGAGACGTTCTTCGCAACTTTCGAAAACGCAACGATTAGGAACGACGGCGTTCGCGTCGGAGGAAGGTTGAAGCGGCGGCATTGTGTCGCAAAGTTCGCGGGACGGAACGCCGAGAACGGCTTGCAGAAACGCGGCGCCGCAGTCGTTCGCTATTTGTCGCGCCAAGGAACGAAGCGTTGGAACGCGAACGCCGAGGATAACGTCGACGCCGGGTAACAGCTTGCCGACAAACGCTCGATACGAGGGTTCCGCTAATTCGACAAGGCGTCGCCGAAGCGCGTCGAGCGGGCGGGACGGATCGAAGGAAAAAGGCGTTTCGGCGTTGTAAGCGGGTTTGGTTCGCGGCATAACTTTTGGAATAGTTGAGGTTAGCGCAGTCGGTCGCGCCGTTCCCAAGAAAGGGAAACGACCGTTTGCGCCGGCGATTAAAGCGTTAACGACGGAGAAGACGCTCAAGTTCCTCTTGGCGCGCGACGGGAGACGGCGAGCCGACGCGCGAACGGCAGAGGACGATCGAACCGCGGCAAACGTTGGGCGTCGCGAACTTTAGCGTCGTTTGACGACCGTCCGAGGAACCGACTTTCAACCAACGGAATCGCGGCGAAGATTCCGGCGCGGCGTCGGTAAGGCGAACGTCGGAACTCGTTGAAACGTCGGCAGTTGCGTCGTCCGAGTCGAGGAGCAAAACGTAAAGATCGCCGACGGGAAGAGGCGAGTTTTGCGGACGACGGCAACGCCAAGCGCCGGAAAAATCGCGGTCGAGCCAACCGACGCGGCGATAAACAAACGAAAAGCGTTCCGTTTGCGCGTCGAGTTCTTCCGACGTTTTGTCGACCGTTAAACGATCGGTCGGCAAAAAAGCGATTCGCGCTCGCGCTAAACGTCTAAGTTCTTGCGTCGTATCGTTTTCCGCTTGGAAAACGTCGAACGCGCCGGCGGCGGAAAGACGCGGAAAATTCAAGAGCCGAAGCGTCGGCGTCAAACGTTGCGCAAAATAAAAGTCGCCGTTCGAAAGCGTTTGGGCGACGGAGTGTAATAAGCGGAATTGAACGAGCGGGTCGAGGGCGTCGGTTGTTTGCAGACGCGTTAAAAACGCGCCCCAAGCGGCGTACCAACGGGCGGGATCCT
>JAFTUJ010000505.1 GCA_017466305.1 Thermoguttaceae bacterium | reverse complement strand
GTTCCCGAGGTCGCGCAACCGCGTCAACGTCTCGATCAGCCGTTCGTTGTCGCGGGGATGCAACCCGATCGACGGCTCGTCCAAGACGTACAAAACGCCGACCAACCCGCCGCCAATCTGCCCGGCTAAGCGGATCCGCTGCATTTCGCCCCCGGAAAGGGTCGGCGCCGAGCGTCCGAGCGAGAGGTAACCGAGCCCGACGTCGATCAAGAAACCAAGTCGCGCCCGAATCTCCTTGACCAAATCTTGCGCGACGATTTGCCCCGATTCGTCGAGATTCAGTTCGCTGAAAAATTCGCGCAAGTCGGAAATCGGCAAATCCGACAATTCCGGCAACGTGAAGGACTTTTTCTCGGCGAAGGGCGCGGCGTCCGACCTCGTTTCGATCCGGAAGGCACTCGCCTGTTCGTTGAGCCTTTTTCCGCCGCAAAAAGCGCAAGGAACGGAACTCATGTACCGCTCCATCGCGGCGAGAATCATCTTGTTCCGCGTCTCCCGAAACTGCTTGAGCATTTTCGGAATAATTCCCTCGAAAGCGCCGCCCCACTTGCGCTCGACCGAGCCGTTGCGCCAAGAGAAGGTAACGCGCAGATCGCCGGCGCCCCAAAGCAACGCCTTTTTAACGCGCTCGTCCAGCTCCTCCCAAGCGGTTTCGAGGACGTAATTCTTCTCCAAATTATACAGTTTCTCTAAAGCGTCGGCGACTCCTTGATAAATGTGCCGCCGCCAGCGCCCCATATCCTTCCATTTCCCGATCGGAACGACGCAACCTTGCTGAAACGACTTCGTTTCGTCCGGAATCAAGAGTTTCGGGTCGAACGTGTGAACGACGCCGAGCCCTTGGCAATGCGGACAGCGCCCCTGCGGACTGTTGAAGCTGAAAAGTTGCGGCGTCGGACGCTCGAAACTGATTCCGCAATGCGAACAAGCGTAATCGGCGCTGAAATAAATTTCCGTTTCGCCGTTTGATTTCGCGCCCTTCTCCGGCGACGCGTCGAGCCCGTCGAAAGCCGCCGCGTCGTCCGTTTCGCCGTCTTCCCGTTCGATCGCTCCGGCGCTCGTCGGCAAATCGTCGACGAAGGCCGGGGGCGCGTCGAATTCGGCTTCGTCGCCGTTTTCCGGGTTCGTTCCGTCGCCGCTCTCCAACGCGTCGGTCGTTTCGACCGCTCCGGTAATCCCGGTTATCTTGGTCGCTTCGGTCGTTCCGTCCGTCGCGACGCCTCCGACTTCCGACGCGTCGATCAACGCGATCGCCCGTCCCTTGCCGAGTTGCAACGCCAAGTCGAGCGCTTCCGCCAACCGGCGATAAATCGTTTCCGACTGAACCAAGCGGTCGACGACGACGTCGACCGAGTGCCGCAACCGCCGGTCGAGCGAAATTTCGTCGTCGAGCGAGAGCGTCCGTCCGTCGACGCGAACGCGCCGGAACCCTTTGCGGCGCAAGTTGGCGAAGAGGTCGGCGGCGCTCCCCTTTTGATTGCGGACGAGCGGCGCTAAAATTTGGAGTCGCGCGCCCTTCGGAACGACTTTCAAGCGTTCGAGAATTTGCGCTCGGGTTTGCGCGACGATCGGGCGCCCGCATTTCGGGCAAAAACCGGTCGCAACGCGAGCGAAAAGAACGCGCAAGAAATCGGAAACTTCGGCGACGGTGCCGACCGTCGATCGAACGTTTTGACCGGCCGCCTTTTGCGCGATCGAAATCGCCGGACTCAACCCGGAAACGCGCTCGACGTCCGGCTTTGGAAGTTGCCCCAAAAATTGCCGCGCGTAACTAGAAAGGCTCTCGACGTACCGCCGCTGCCCCTCGGCGTACAAAGTGTCGAACGCGAGCGAACTCTTCCCGCTCCCGCTGACGCCGGTGAAGCAAATCAAACGATTGCGCGGCAACGTCAACGAAACGTCGTCCAAATTGTGTTCGCGAGCGCCGCGAATAACGACGTCGGCCATTTTCCCCCGTTCGACTTCCTAAATTTTTTAAATTTCTTAAAATCTTTTAATCCCTAAACATCCCAAACCGCCCCGACGCTTCAATCCCCGTCGACGTCCCAAACTAACGTCGCGCAACGAGGAGCGGCCAAGGCGTTTCTTCGTCGTTCCCGGAGCGGTCGAACATCCGAGATTCGACGCCGTAAAAGAGAAACGCCGTCCTTATTATTATACGCCGTTTGCGTCGACGCGACGCCCCGGGTAAAGCGTTTTTTCGCTAAATTTTTCAAATTTCGCCCGAAACGAGCAAAAAATTCGCCGTTCGGCCCGCGTTTCGCCGCCAAAACGCCGGTCAATTAGCTTGCCCTAACACCCCGAGGCGACCCAAACCGCGCGCTCGACGCAAACTCCGCGTTCCCCCTAAATTAACGTCAATTAACGTCAATTAACGTCGTCGACGCCGCCCCAAGTTAACGAACGACGCGCCCTCCGCCGAGCAAACGCCCTCGCCAATAACAAACGAGCGCCTGTCCCGGCGCGACGCCGAAACGCGGCTCGTCCGGAATCGCTCGAATCGTCCCGTCGGAACCGGCGCGAACGGTCGCCGCGACCGAATCGTTCCGATACCGAATTTTTATCTCGCAACGGAAATCTTCGTCGAGGGGAACCGGCGCCGCCCAATTCGCGTCGACGGCACAAATTTCGCGAACCGCCAACGCTTCGTAGGGGCCGAGAACGACCTCCTTCGTCGCCGCGTCGATCCGTTGAACAAAGATTCGTTCGCAGAATCCCATCCCGAGCCCCTTGCGCTGGCCGACGGTAAACTTTTCGTATCCCGCGTGTTTTCCGATAATCTTGCCGTCGAGCGAGACAAAATCGCCGCTTGTGTCGTCCGGAAGCGCGCGCCAACGCTCCGGATTCGCCGCTCGGAACTCGCGAACGAACTCGAGCCGCCGCTTGTCCGGAACGAAACAAACCTCTTGGCTGTCCTTCCGCGCCGCGACCGGAAGCCCCCTATCTTGCGCAATTTGCCGAACTTCGCTCTTTTCGAGTTCGCCGACCGGAAATTCGACGCGCCGCAACGTCTCCGCGTCGACGCCGTACAAGAACTACGACTGATCTTTCGCCGACGGCGCTCGGTCGATAAACTCCGCGTCGCCGTTCGCTTTTAACCAATCGGGCAAAACGTCAAACTCGCCGCCGACGCCGCAAATCCCGTCGCTTGCCGAAACATCGCCGTTCCCGCAAATTCCGCCGTGTGCGCAAACCGCCGAATCGCCGTTAAACGGGGTCGACTTTACCGCTTTTTCCGCCGCCGTTTCGAGTTCCGCGACCCAATCGGCGACGCGGCGCTTGCGGACGTAATGCCCGGTCGCGAGCCGTTCCCCGCCGAGCCGTCGGCAAACGTCGTCGAGGAGCCCGAACTTGATCGTTCGGTTGCAAAGCGCGCAAGGGTTCGGCGTTTGCGCCGAATAATACTCGTCGACAAAATTCTCGACGACGGCGGCGAAGGGCGCGTCGACGTCCAAAATCGTCAGCGGAATCCCGAGAAACACCGTCGTTTCGAACGCGGAAAGAGCGTCGACCGGAAGCCCCTTCTCGCTCCAAAACGCGACGGCGGCGTCGGGCGCGATTTCGGTCAAGTCGCCGTTTCGCGCGACCGAATAAAGCGCCGGTTTTATCGAGTTTTCCCCGTTCGCCCATTTTTCGAGAACGCGGCGCGTTTCGTCGGCGTCGAGCGTCGCTTGATACCGATGCCGCATATAGAGCCCGC
>JAFTUJ010000504.1 GCA_017466305.1 Thermoguttaceae bacterium | reverse complement strand
GCGTCCGAAGGAAACGGACGTTAACGGCGCGCGGCGGGCGATTCCGGCTCGTCGTCGGTTGTTTCCGTTTCCGGCGCGGCGGCTTCCTTGGCTTTTTCCTCGACTTTTTCGGCGGCGGTTTTGGCTTTTTCCTCCGCTTGCTCGACGGCGGTTTCCGCTTTTTCTTCCGCTTGCTCGACGGCGGTTTTCGCTTTTTCCTCCGTTTTTTCGGCGGCGGTTTTCGCTTTTTCCTCCGTTTTTTCGGCGGCGGCTTTCGCTTTTTCTTCCGCGTTTTCAACGGCTTCGCGCGCCTCTTGTTTCGCGTCTTCAAGTCGGGCTTCCGCTTTTTCGACCGCTTCTTGCGCTTTTACCTCCGCTTTTTCGGCGGACTTTTGCGCGGCGTCGTCGGCGACGTTCTCGGCGCCCGCTTGAAGAGCGTTCGCGGCGTTCGCGACGCCTTGCGCGCCCCTTTCGACGACTCGCGCCGCCCCGCCTTTAACGGCGTTGGCCGCGTCGGCGACCGCTTGCGCGCCCGTTTGCGCCGCGTCGACCGTTCGCGTTTTGACCGTTTCGGCGGCGTTTTCTAACGCGGCGTCGACTTTCGCTTCGCGGTTCGGATCGGAGAGCGGCGCGGCGCCGGCGACAATCTCTTCGGACGCGACGATCGCGAGCTCTTCCGGCGCGCGTTGCGGCGGCGCGGCGAGCCCGTTTTGCTTCATAAAGGGCGGAATTTGCACCGCGTCGACGACGTAAACGACCCCGTTGACGCAAGGAACGTCTTTGCGAACGAAGGACGCGTCGCCGTATCGGTCGGGCGAGGTCGCGATCGAAGTCGCCGGAACGACGCAAGTTTTAAGTTCGGACGGACGCGCCAACTCCTTGGAAGAGAGCGTTTCCGGCGTCATATGATAAAGAAGAACCGCGGAAAGGGCGGCGCGGTCGCCGGAAATTTTCGCCAACCGGTCTTGCGGAATCTTCGCGAACGCTTCGTTCGTCGGAATGAAGACGGTGAAGGGGCCGTCTTTCGCCAAGACCGTCGTCATTCCGGCTTTGTCGACCAAATCGACGAACGTCGAACATTCCGGGAAGGAGGCGGCCGTCTTTAAAATGTCGTTGCGCCGCTGCATCGTCGCCCAAAGCAAAGCGCCGAGCGCGAGCGCGAAGACAAGCGCGATCGCCGGCCAGTTGCGCCAACAGGACCGAGCGGGTTCGTTTATTTCCGTTTTTTTCATTGTTTTTCCTTTCTTTTGGCTAAAAACGTTGCGACGTCGGCGTCGCGAGCCTCCAATAAGGAGACGATTTAACGATAAGATAGGGTCGTTTCGGCAAAATAGGTAAAATAAGAAAAATTTTCAGAAAGCGGAAAAATAAAAAAATAAGAAAAAAAAGAAAAAAAGGGGCTTTTCATTGACTATAGAGGTTGGCAAGAAGCCGACGATTGTTTAAAATAAGGAATATAAGTCGACGCGCGAAGACAAAGCGAAAAAAAGTTTTGGCGAAGAGCGTCGGTTTGGAGAAGCGCGGAATCGACGGTAAAACGGCGAAAAAAGTTCGGTCGAAGCGTTAAAACGGGACGGACTCCCCGCGTCGCGAAACGCGCTTCCTAAATGAAACCAACGTTTTTTAAGGAAAAAAACGAAAATAACGGTCGCGCAAGGTCAAAGAAGCCTTTTTGATGTTGACGTCGCCGTTAAAATAGGTATAATTAGCGTTGCGCGCAAGATTGGTAAAACGTCGGTTTTGGATAAAATTGCAGTATTGCGCAAAAAAGGAATAGCGCGTAATATCTGCGATCGCCGAAGCGGCGCGAACGGAAATTTTGCGAAAGACGCGACGACAAACTTTAACGCTCGCCGATTGAGAAAAGTCGACGGCGTTGATTGTTGGAATTCGCGCGTCGACGACGTTAAACAAAGGGAACCGCAAACGGTTTTTGTTGCGTTAAATGAAAAACGGGTTGCCGGTTTAAATGTTGGGTAAGATCGGCGCCGACCGTCGTCGGGCGTTTGGGTCGACGATTCGAAGCTTTTTCCGGTTGACGGACGAGGGCATTTAGAAAAGGATTGAACCTGAAATGGGTATTAAAACTGTTTTTACGACCGGCGAAGCCGCGAAAATCTGCAAAGTCAGCCAACAAACGATCATTCGTTGCTTTGATTCCGGCGGTCTGAAAGGATTTCGCGTTCCGGGAAGTCGTTTTCGTCGCATTCCGCGCGAACACCTGTACGCCTTTATGAAGGAAAATAACATTCCGACCGACGCGCTGGAAAGCGGCAAGCGCAAGGTGCTCGTCGTCGACGACGACCGCGATTTGGTCGAATTGCTGGTCGACGTTCTCGAACGCGACGGGCGTTTCGAAACGCGTTCCGTCAACAACGGTTTCGAAGCCGGGATGATGGTCAAAGATTACCGCCCCGACCTCATTATCCTTGACGTGATGCTCCCGGACATCAACGGTAAAGACGTTTGCCTCCGCGTTCGCAACGACAAATCGCTCGAAGCGGTCAAAATTATTTGCGTTTCGGGGATGGTCGAAGAAGACAAGATTGAAGAACTGCATCGCGCCGGAGCCAACGAGTTCCTGGCGAAGCCGTTCGAAACGGAACGTTTGATCGAACGCATCTGCGCGTTGCTCGAAATCGAAACCTTCGCGTAATTCAATCGACGATTTTAATTTCTAAATCGTTGCAAAAATCGACAAAAAAACGTTGGGGCGGCGAACTCCAACGTTTTTTTTGCGCGTCTGTGTTAAAATAGCGGAATTTGGCAAAACAGGCAAGGAAGGGAAACGCCCAAACTTCCGCAAAGGGGAAACGACGGCGAACGAAAAGGGCGGTCGATATCGGAACGAAAAGTGTTCTTAATATTGAAAATGTTAGATATTGACGATATTGGAAGCGATAAACGTTGTTGATATCGGAAGCGATAAACGTTGGCGATATTGGAATCGATAAACGTTGCCGATATCGGAAACGGTAAACGTTGGCGAGCGCGCAAAATGAATGAAGAAACAAAACGGGACGAACGTTTAGGAAATCTTGGTTTGGAGCAAAAAGTTTTCGACGCGTGCGCGGAAACGGCCGCCGGAATCGGACACGAACTAAATAATCCGTTGGCGATTATCCGCGGACATGCGCAAAATCTTTTGAAAAACGAAACGTCGGAAGAAAAACGTCGACGTTTAGCGGCGATCGTCGAGCAAACGGCGCGGGCGTATGAGATGATCGTCGACTTGCGAATCTTCGCTCGACCGCCCAAAGCGTCCCGAACCGACGTCGACGTCGAGAAATTTTGCGCGGAATGGGCGCGGCGGGAAACGTCGCGTTGCGAAGAAAACAACGTTCGCTTGGTCGTCGCGTTTGAATTTGCGGAAAAAGCGTCGACTTTAACGACCGACGAGGCGATGTTGGCGGCGATTTTGAACGCTTTAACGAAAAACGCCGTCGAAGCGACCGGCCCCGGAGGCGCGATTCGGATTTTTGCGCGCGAATACGCGGAACGTTCGGCGGTTGCGACGGACGACAAAAATGGTTTAACGGCGGCTAAAAAAGAAGAGGGGGACGAGAATTCTTTTTTGGCGCGAAATTCCGGCGAAACGACGCGCCCAAACGTCCGATATTGGGAGTTCGGCGTCGAAGACGACGGCCCGGGATGGAGTCCGGAAGCGCAAGAACTCCTTTTCGCGCCTTATTTTTCCGGACGGCAAGCCGGGCGCGGTTTGGGCGTCGGACTGGCGAAAGCGCGTCGTTTTGCGGACGTCCTTGGGGTCGAGTTGCGACCCTCCCATTCGGAAACGTTTGAGAGCGGCGTTTGTTGGCGCGTTATTTTGCGTTTTTAACGCGGTTAACGTTGCGTTAACGACTTTGTCGCGTTAACGGATTTGCGTTGGATTTATCGGTTAACGGAGCGTTAAAACGGAAGGGGACGGGATTTGAACGTTTGAAACGGTTATTAGAACGGCTAATCGCGCTCGAAAATAGTTTGCGCCGTCGTTAATTTTTGCGTTTTTTCTCCAATTTGAATCGTTCCAAGCGTTCCTTTGACGCCGACGTCGCGACCGACGAAAGGTTCGAGCGAAACGCCGTTTGCCGGTTCAAGATAAGAAACGATTTCGAAACGCCCGTCGCCGAGCGGACGCGTCAAGGCGTATTGCGGCGCGCCTTTGGGGGCTTTGGGCAATCTGGCGAGGACGCCGGTTGCGTCGAACGCGGCGGACTTCGACGACGAAATCGGTTGAAATTTATTCGGCTTTGTCGCGCCGACGTTCTTTTGGATTTTCGGAACGGTCGCGCCGACCGACGCGGGCGCTTTGGCGGAAGCCGTCGCGGCGATCGGCGACGCTTTTCCGTTGGGGGCGGAGTCGGCGGGAAGCGTCGCCGACGCGGAGGCGACTTTGGACGACGAATCCGCGGAGGAAACGGTCGTCGCTTGGTCGACGGCGCGCCAACGAACGGAATCAATCGTTATTTCTTGCGCAGTTTCGCTGTTTTGCCCGGGCGACGCGCCTTCTTTCGCGTCAGTCGTCGTTTTTTGGGCGACGAGGCGAGCGTTTGCGCGAACGTTTTGTCCAAAAGGATTCGAACGATAATTGGGCGGCGGAACGATTAGTTGTTTTTGCGTCGGCAAAAGGGGCGGAAGTTTCGGCATTCCGGCGGCGCGACCTCCGTTTTGCGGCGCGGCGGGCGCGACTCGAACCTCTTTGCCTTTCGACGAGCGGGAACGGAACGGGTTGTTGTCGCCGGAAAACGCAAAGGCAAGGCGCGGACGCTTGTCCGCTTGGGCGCCGTTCGCGTCGAACGAGTTGGCCGAACGCGCGGTCTCGGACGGCGGTAAAAATTGGGAAACGTCGATCCGACCGTTAAAATCGGCGGTTTGGGCGGTTTGGGTAAAGCCGGCGCCGTTCGAACCGTCGAAGAAAAGCGCCCCGGAGCGCGCGTCGTCGGACGGTTCGAAACTCGAATCGGGAAGGACGAGGAGCGGAGCGTCGTTTTCGAGCGGGAATTCGCCGAAACGGGCGCCGCCGTTAATCTCCGGCGTTTGGGACGGATTAGGAAGGTTGAAACGTTTGGGTTGGCCGGGCGAATTGGGGAAACCGTCGGGCGCGGGCGCGTCGCCGCCGAATTGAGCGCGATTGCGTCGCTCGGCGATTTTGATCGCGTCGTAAATCGATTGGACGACGAAGCGTTCCCCGTCGGTCGGCGCGGCGTCGAAAAGCGTTTCGGCTCGCGACGCAAGAAGAGCGAGTTCGGCGTCCGACGGCGAATTTTGTCGCAACGTTTGAAAAACGTCGGCGTTAAGTCGGGCGAGTTCCATTTTGAACTGCGTCGCCGCTTCTTCCGAAACGGGAGTCGTCGCGTCGCCGTCGACCGTTTGCGCGGTTTGCGTCGAGTTTGCGGACGTCGCGGAGGGGAGAACGGCGGCTTGCGAAGGCGCGGAGGCGGAAAGCGGGGCGGCGCCGAGCGCGTCGGAAGCGGAAGGGGCGGAAGCGGCGCCGTTCGTTTCGCCGTTTTGCGTTCGCGCGAGCTGTTCGAGAAATTCGCGTTGGAACGTCAGCTTGGTCGGCAACTGCGCGAGCGCGGGGTCGGCGATTAAATCGGTCGAGCGAATCCAACGAAATTCTCCCGACGGCGGCGCGATTTTCAACCAAGTCGAGCCGTCGGCCAAGCGGGTTTCGCCTAAAACTTTAACGATCGTTCCGTTTTTAAGGCCGACTTGGACGAGCGCGCTTTCTTCGACCGTCGCGCCGCCGACTCGGGACGGAACCGCTTTGCCGCTTCCCGCGACGATTCGAGCGGTCGAGTCGGTTTCGCGGCGAACAAATTTCGCGTTGATCCAAGAAAAGCTGCCTTGGGGCGGTCGAATCGCGCACCAACCGTCGGCGGAGCGGAAATAGGCCTCGACGTAACGGTTTTTCGCGACGGTTCCGGTCGGATACGCGTCTTCGCTCGGACCGGAGCGAACGACGGCGGCGTCGGCGGCGACCGGAATCGAAAAGAAAACGACTTGATTTTGCGCGGGATTTGACGACGCGTTCGCGGTTGTTTGCGGGGAACGGGGCGATTGCGTCGACGGAGAAGTTGGCGGGAGTTGCGGGAGTTGCGGGGTTGGGGACGATTGGATGGAATAAGCGGGGCGGCGAGCCGGTTGCGACGCGTTGAACGGGGCGGGCGTTTGGGCGCAAAGACGCGGCGCGGCGAAAATTCCCGATAAGATAAGCGGAGTCGTCAAAAGGGGAAGGGCGCGCAAATTGGGTAAACCAAGCGATTGGGATAAAATAAGGGGGAACGTCGGAGCGATACGTCGGGCGGGCGCGGCGGGGGCGGGAACGCGGCGTCGGTTGAATTTCGAACGTTTCGACATATTTTAAATCCAATATTATTGTCGCGCCTTGCGACGAGCGAACGAACGCGGTTGGAAAATAGGAAAAAGGGGAGGATTCGGGCGTTTGCGCGAGCGGGGCAACGCCAAAATTGCCGTTAAAGTCGAGTATAACGTTCCCTTAACGTTGGCGCAAGAGCAATTTTTGACGACGATAACGATTAAAAGGCGCGTTGACGAAAGCGATCGGCGAAGAAGAGCGACCGTCTCGAGCAAGAAAAACGCGTTTCGGCGGCGCCCCCCCTGTCGAACGCGCGAGGTCGGAATAAAATAGAAGGGGCCGTTCTTTGGGGCGGCGTCGCGTCCGATTTTCAAAACGGGCGTCGGACGAGAGGTTGGCAAAGCGAGAAGCGGCGACGGACGAACGCGCGCTTTTCGTTAAAGCGGGCGGTTTGAACGGAGATTAACGATGGGAAACGCGCTGAAAATTTTGGCGTTGGAAACGACGGACGCGCAAGGAAGCGTCGCGCTTTGCGTCGGCGGCGAGATTTTGACGTCGCGACGTTTGGAGACCGAGCGGCGAAGCGCGCAAACGTTGGCGCCGACGATTCAAGAGACGTTGACGGAGTTCGGCTGGGCGCCGCGAGACGTCGACGCGGTCGCGGTCGCGGTCGGCCCGGGCTCCTTCACCGGCTTGCGAGTCGGCGTCGCGACGGCGAAAATGTTCGCTTGGGCGGTCGGCGCGAAGATTGTCGGCGTCGACGCGTTGGAGGCGATCGCGGCGGAAATCGAACGGTTCCCGAACGGCGAGGCGACCGGCGTCGTTTCGGTCGGGATCGACGCGCAACGGGGCGACGCGGCGGTTCGACGTTTTTGGCTCGAACCGGCGGAAAAGAGGGCGCCGCTTCCGCTCGACGACGATTATCGGGTAACGTCGGTGAAAAAATGGTTCGCCGAGGAAAAAAGTCGCGAATTTGTCGGAAATTTTGATTGCGTAAAGAGCGCCGACTCCGCGCGATTTTCGGATTCCGAAGTATTTATTGAGAGAGCAAAAGCGAGCGCGGCGGAAAACGTTTATTTTTGCGGGCCGTCGCTCGATCGTTGGCGAAATAAAGGAAGCGAGAATATTGAAACGCAATTCGTCGACGCCGCGTTTTGGGCGCCGACGGCGGCGGGCGTCGCGCGAGTCGCTTGGCGTCGCGTCGAAGCGGGCGATTTCGACGAGGTTTGGTCGATTTTGCCGGTTTATTCTCGACTCGCCGCCGCCGAAGAACGAGCGCAAGAAAAAGCGGCGGAAAACGCGGCGAATCGCGAAAAAACGTCGAAATAACGGCGCGAAAAACGTCGAAATAACGCCGCGAAATAACGGTCGAAAGCGACCGACGTTTCGCAACGCGGCGATTAAGTAACCGCGGCGAAAATGCAAAAACGTCGCGCGCTAAGAAAAATGTCTTTTGCGTCGATATTCGAGACGACGGAGAAATTGGTCGTCGGCGGCGGAAAAAGGGACGCGAAGAAAAAAATAAGCGCTTTTTGAATTGAGTTTGAATAAAAATAGGACGCGAACGGCGTCGGGATATTGAAAAAAACGGAACCGCGATTAAAATAAACGCGTCGGCGCGCGTTGACGCTTAATAACGGCTTGGAACGACGACGCAACGCCGACGTTCGAAGTCAATTCGAGCGCAACGCGTCAAGCGGCGTCGCTTTTAATCAACCAGACAGGAGACAAAAATGAGTTCGCCTCAACAAGTGGAAGTTTATTGGCACAAACAAGCTGTTTCGCGCGCGGAAAAGGAAAAACTGAACGGTAATCGCGGCTGCGTGTTGTGGTTTACCGGTCTGAGCGCCAGCGGCAAAAGCACGATCGCGAACTTGGTCGACCATAAGCTGCACGAGTTGGGCAAGCGCAGTTTCGTGCTCGACGGCGACAACGTCCGTCACGCGCTGAACGCTTCGCCGGCGATCCTGAAGAAGCAACACTCGGACGAATTTGCCGAACGTTTCGGCCTCGGTTTCTCGGCGCAAGACCGCGAAGAAAACATCCGCCGCATCGGCGCCGTTTCGAAACTCTTCGTCGAAGCCGGGATGATCGCGTTGACGGCGTTCATCAGCCCGTACCGCGCCGACCGCGACCGCGTTCGCGAAACGATGGCGACGACCGATTTCTACGAAATTTACGTCAAAACGCCGATCGAAGTTTGCGAACAACGCGACCCGAAGGGCCTGTATCAAAAGGCTCGCGCCGGCGAATTGAAAGGTTTCACCGGCGTCGACGACCCCTACGAAGCGCCGCTTAACCCCGATCTCGAACTCGACGCGTCCGACTGCGCCGCCGACGAACTCGCCGACGAAGTCATCTTCTTCTTGAAGACGAAGGGCGTCATCGGCTGAATTGAAAAGCCGGCGAGCGGGGCGAGCGCGACTTGAAAGCGAGTCGAGCGACAACCCGTTAAGCGCGGTCGACGTTGAGCGGGGCGACGCGAACGGTCGCGACGTTCGACGGCGAGCGCTTCGACGATCAAAAGCCCGTCGCGACGTTTTTCGCGCAAGCGAAGAGCGTCGACGGGCTTTTGCGCGTTTGTAGGGGCGCCCGCGGCGGTTTTTTTGCGGAAAAACGAAAAAAAATCCAAACTTCTTCTTTTAATTGAGCGCGAATTCGAGTAAAATAAAGAAAACGCGAATCGACCGGTTCGAAACGCGTCGTGAATTTAGCGACGTTCTGAACGGAAGCGTCGAAGGCGCGGACGGCGGGCGGAAACGTTCGTCGACGCGACGCGCCGACGTCGGAACCTCGTATTATTGTTAAGCGTTTTAGTTAGTAACGCGTTAATTAATTAGGAGAACGAAAATGGCCGCTTTCCCGGAAGTCAATAAGATTAAATACGAAGGTCCCGACTCGACCAATCCGCTCGCGTTCCGTCATTACAACGCCGACGAAATCGTCGAAGGGAAGTCGATGAAAGAATGGCTCCGCTTCTCTTGCGCGTTCTGGCACACGATGCGGATGACCGGTTCCGACCCGTTTGGCGCCGCCACGATGTCGCGTCCTTGGGACGACGGTTCCGAATCGATTGAAAACGCTCAAAACCGCGTTCGCGTCTTCTTCGAATTCCTCGAAAAATGCGGTTTCCAATACTACGCCTTCCACGACCGCGACGTCGCGCCGGAAGGGAAAACGCTCGCCGAATCGAACAAAAACCTCGACGAAGTCGTTAAAGTCTTCAAAGAAGAATCGGAACGCACCGGCATTACGATGCTTTGGGGCACCGCGAACCTCTTCGGCAACCCGCGCTACATGCACGGCGCCGCCACCAGCTCGAACGCCGACGCGTTCGCCTACGCCGCCGCGCAAGTCAAGAAAGCGCTCGAAGTTTCGCTCGAACTCAAAGCGCAAGGCTACACCTTCTGGGGCGGTCGCGAAGGTTATCAATGCATTTGGAACACCGACATGAAACGCGAAGCCGACCACTTGGCCGCGTTCATGCATATGGCGGTCGACTACGCGAAGGAAATCGGCTTCAAGGGCCAATTCTACTTCGAACCGAAACCGAAGGAACCGACGAAGCACCAATATGACTACGACTGCGCCGCCTGCATCAACTTCCTGCGCGCTTACGGTCTCGAAAACGACGTCAAGATGAACATCGAAACGAACCACGCGACGCTGGCCGGCCACTCGGTCGAACACGAAATGGAATACGCCGCGAGCCAAGGTTTCCTCGGTTCCGTCGACGCGAACGCCGGCGACATGCTCCTCGGTTGGGACACCGACCAATTCCCGACCGACCTCTACATGACGACGAAAATGGCTTACGTCCTCATGAAGTACGGCGGCTTCACGACCGGCGGTCTCAACTTCGACGCGAAAGTCCGTCGCGAAAGCTTCGAACCGATCGACCTCTTCTACGCGCACATCGGCGGGATGGACGCTTTCGCCAAGGGGCTTAAAGTCGCGGCGGCGATGCGCGCTTCCGGCGACCTGCAAGACATGCTGAAAACGCGTTACGCCACTTGGGATCGCGGGATCGGCGCCGAAATCGAAGCCGGCAAACACGACTTCAAATCGCTCGAAAAGTACATGCTCGAAAAGGGCGAAATCGAGCCGAACATCAGCGGTCGTCAAGAGTTGATTGAAAACGTCATGAACCGTTTCATCTTCTGAAACGACGTTTGCCGTCGATAACGGCGACGTTCTAACGTCGTCGCGACAAGGCGGGCGCTTAAACGGGCGACTCGTCGCGTCGCGACGGCGGCGAACTCGTCGCGACGCGTCGACTTGAACGTCGCCGTTTAGTTAAGCGGCGGCGCGGGGTCGCGTTTTGTCTTGCGGGCGCGAACGGCGGTCGGCGCGGCGCGAATTGGAACGCGTTTTCTTCCGGGGCGTCGTTCGGTCCTTGTCGGTTCTTAAGCGATACGACGTTTTCGTCGTTTTTACATTATTATTAATACAACGTTATTATTAATACAACGTTTCAGCGAACGCGCGGCGCGCCGATATGACGTCAGATTCTTCTCATTCTCGCCCGATTCCCGACGCTTCCGACGCGTCGCGGCGCGAACCGTCGACGTTCGACGGCTCCGCTTCCGCCGCTTCGACCGGTTTCGGCGTTTCGGCTTCGCGAAGCGGCGCCTCCGAAGCCTCCGACGGCGGCGAACCGTCGCTTTCCGCTCCGTCGCCTTCCGCGGAAGACGCGTTTTATTCTTTTGACGACGCTTCGACGCGAACGAGCGCGCCGCCGTTTGGCGCGGAAAACGACGCGGTAAACGAACGGCTCGAAGACGAAAGAACGGTCGTTTCGCGAACGTTTCCCGTCGAAACCGAGCGAAAGAACGAATCGTCGATAAGTTCGGTCGGCGACGACGACGCGTTCGACGGCGGCGACGGCGGCGCGTTGAAACCGGGCGCGATGTTCGGGCACTTCGTCGTTACGAAATATATCGGCGGCGGCGGGATGGGGCGCGTTTACGAAGGGCGCGACACGGCGCTCGACCGCAAAGTCGCCATTAAGGTGCTGCCGCGTCAGCGAGCGCAAGACGTCGGAACGGTCGCTCGATTCTTGAACGAAGCGAAGTCGGCGGCGCGATTGAATCACGAGCATATCGCTCAGGTTTATTTTTGCGGCGAAGAGAACGGCGTTCCGTTTATCGCGTTCGAATACGTTTACGGCGTCAACCTCCGCGACTACGTTCGCGAACGCGGCGTTCTCGAGTTGGACGAAGCGATCGGATACGTTCTGCAGGCCGCCGACGCGTTGGCGCACGCGGCGGCGCACGGCGTTACGCACCGCGACGTGAAACCGTCGAACATTATCGTTACTCCGCAAAAACGCGCGAAATTAATCGATATGGGGCTCGCGCGCCTCCTCAAAAGCGATTTGGCGGACGACCTCACCGAAAGCGGCGTTACGCTCGGCACGTTCGACTATATTTCGCCGGAGCAAGCTCGCGACCCGCGCGACGCCGACGTTCGCAGCGATATTTATTCGCTCGGCTGCACCTTTTATTATATGTTGGTCGGAACGCCCCCCTTTCCGGAAGGGACGATGTTGCAGAAGCTCCTGCAGCACCAAGGGGACGAGCCGCCCGACGTTCGCGAAGCGAATCCGGCGATTCCGGTCGAGGTGGCGGCGGTCGTCAAAAAGATGATGCGCAAGCTTCCGGACGATCGTTATCAGACGCCGGAATCGTTGATTTTGGACTTGCGCGAAATCGCCGAAATGATCGGGGTGAGTCTTTCCGGGCGCGGCGGTTCCGAGCTTGCGCCGGAAAGGCGGAGCGCGGTTCCGTCGACGTCGCGAACTCCGGCGGCGATCGTTTGCGTCGTTTTTTTAGCGTTTGTCGCCGTTCTTTATTGGAGTCCGGGGGAATCGGCGCCGTCCCTTCCGGTTGTTGAAACGCCGATCGCGCCGGTCGAGCCGACGAGCGACTTGAACGTCGAAACGCGTTTGTCGGATCGGAGGAGCGTCGCGCCGAGCGCGAGCGACGCTTTAGGCGGAGCGTTGGGAAGCGAAGCGGAGACGACGTCGGCGGGGAGCGCGAGCGACGACGGCG
>JAFTUJ010000503.1 GCA_017466305.1 Thermoguttaceae bacterium | reverse complement strand
TGAAAGTCGGTTTCGACCTATCTATCGGCGGCGCGGTCGTTTACCTCGAAGACAAGAAGTACGAAACCGGCAACATGATCAACAGTTTCGACTGGGGCCGCCAAATTCAGCTCTCGTATTACTCCGGCCCGAACCCGTTTATCGGCCCGAACGGCGAGAAACCGGCGCCGGAATGGGCCGGGCTCGGTTGGAACCCGATTCAGTCGGGCGACTGCGGCGGGAACAAATCTAAAGTGTTGGAATTCAAGAAGATCGACGATTCGACGGCGTTCGTCCGGACGCGTCCGCAACTTTGGCCGCACAAGGGCGTTCCGGCGGAATGCGTTTTCGAATGCCTTTACCGCTTGACCGCCAACGGTTTCGAGCTGAACGCGACAATCGTTAACAACCGTTCCGACAAAACGCAGTATACGGGCCGAAGTCAAGAAACCCCGGCGCTTTACACGAACGCGCCTTGGTACAAGCTCGTCTCTTACCTCGGCGACAAGCCGTTTGAAAACGAGCCCGTTACGGTCGTCGTCGACAAGCGCGACGGCAAGGGCTGGCCTTGGGTCAACTACTACACGCCGGAGCGTTGGAGCGCGCTTCTCGACGAAAACGACCGCGGAATCGGCGTTTACCAACCGGGCGCGACGCAAACGACCGCCGGTTTTCACGGGGGCGACGGAAACAAAGGCGCTTCCCTCGGCCCGAAAGACGGCCCGACCGGTTACATCGCGCCGCTCGAACAAACGATTCTCGACTGGAATATCCGCCGAACGTACCGAACGACGTTCGTCGTCGGAACGCTCGACGAAATCCGCGCGACCGCTTGCGAACTCGCGAAGAAAGACGCGTTGCAAGCCGTCCCGAACTGGACGTTCGCAACCGACCGTCAAAACTGGATTTACGGCGGCACGACCGACGCCGGTTTCCCGATTTCCGACTGCTTGAAAATTAACGTCGTTCCCGCCGGTTGTTACGCCGCGTCGCCCGGTTATTTTTGGCGTTCGGAAGACGCGCCGATTTTGGAAATCGACGCCGCGTTCGAGTCCGCCGCCGACGTTAGCGCCGACGCGCCGACCGCTCTTTCGCTGAAGATCGAGCCGGTTTCGCCCGCCGATCAAATCGACTATCTCGGTTGGAGCGAAGGAGATAAGAGCGTTGAAAAGGACCGCGCCGAAAAGGCGAAGACGCACCCGACGCTCGCGCCGATTATCGTTCCGGTTCCGGTCGATTGGGACGGCGAGCGGCGGACGCTTCGCGTCGACTTGTCGCAAATCGACGCTTATAAAGGCGCGATGAAAAAGGTCGTTATCGACTTCCCGAAACGCTCGGGCCAAGCGCGCCTTTACCGCGTCGGTTTCGTCGGTAAAAACTGACGTCAAAACGCTTTAACTTTTTTAGCGACGTCGTTTAACCAAACGCCGCGCCGTTTCGACTCGTCGAGCGACGCGGCGTTTTCGTTCCCGTCGAACGCGCTTCCGCCGCCTTTCCGTTTTTCCGCCGACGACGCTTTCGTCGACCGTTAAACGGAACCGTTTTCCCTTTTAACCCTTTAATGCGCAAGGAGTTCCGCCGACGACGCCGCTTTCGTCGACCGTTAAACGTAACAGTTTTTCCTTTTAACCCTTTAATGCGCAAGGAGTTCCGCCGTTGAGCGTTCTTGTCGTTCCGTCGCCGGTCGGCGCGCTTTTGCTCCGAGAAATCGCCGGGAAGCTCGCCGAAGTCGCGTTTCTTTCGCCGACGTTTTCGCCGGAAACGCCGTTTGACCAGGAACTCGCCGCCGCTCGCCGCTTCGACGCGCAACCGCTTGCCGCCGCCCGACTTAACGCCGACGACGTTTTAACGCCGGAAGCGCTCGACTCGCCGGAAACGCCGCCGATTTTGCGACGCGCCGCCGCGCAACTCGCCGAATATTTCGCCGGAACGCGAACGCGGTTCGACCTCCCGCTCGCGCCGATCGGAACCGAGTTTCAGCGCCGCGTTTGGGCCGCGACGTCGGCGATAACGTTCGGCGAAACCGCGACTTACGGAGAAATCGCGCGAAAAATCGGCGTTCCGAACGGTTCGCGAGCGGTCGGCGGCGCGCTGAATCGCAACCCGATTTGTATCGTCGTCCCCTGCCACCGCGTCGTCGGAAGCTCCGGCAAACTAACCGGTTACAACGGCGGCGTCGACCGCAAAGCGTTCCTCTTAACCTTCGAACGCGGAACGGCGCCGCGCCTCTTTTAGCGTCGCCGCGCCGCGTTTTCGCCGTTATTCCGACGTCTTGTAACGCTTAATATAACGCTCCAAACGCTTTCGGTAAAGCGCGAACAGCTTCGGGTTTTCGCGCAAGACGGTTTCCGCTTCGGCGACGAAACGACCGTCCTTCAATTTCGACAATGCGGCGAACGTATGTCCCGCGAACTTCGGGTCGAGCGCGAAGGAACGCAAGTCGATTCCTTCGACAAACTTAGTAACCGGAAGTAGGTCTTCGATAAAGATAGCGCGCCCCGCGTCGAAACGCTCGGTCAAAATAATTCGACGGATAAGGCGAGCGAACGCCGGCGATTTCGCCAATCGGGGAGCGCTCCGCGCGTGTTCCGCAAGCTCGACCGCCGCATTGCAAAAATTCGCCGCCAACCAATGCGCCGCGCTTAAATATTCGACTTTAAATTCCCGCGTTTCTTCAAGCGTAAAATCGAGCTTCCCCTTAAACCTCAGCTCGTCGACCTTCCTCGCCCAACTCGGAACGTCTTCGTCGCGAAGGTAGCGCGTCAAGCGACGGGCGGTCTCGCAAATCGAGTCAAGCCAACGGTAAAAGCCGTCGCAGAACTCTTCTACCAAAACGCGCTCGGTCGCCAAATCCGCCCAAAGCCGCGCGATTTCCTCCGCAAATCGCTCGTTTTCCTCGCGACTGTAAATCAATCCCTTGACAACGTGAAACCATCGGTTCCGCGCCGCTTCGCAAATTTCGTCGTAAGTCAAACCGTCGTAAAGTTTAATTTGCATCGCGTCCTCCTTTCGTTACAAAACGCCCAGTCGAACGGCGCCGTCCAAACGCTCCGTTAAGCGTCGCGGCGGCGCATGCAGTCGGCGGCGATTCGCGCGGCTTCGACGGCGAGCTTCATACTCCTTTTAACGCCTTTCGGGCCTCTTTCGACGCGCTCGACCGCCGCTTCGAACGTCGACGCGGCCTCGTCGTAAGCGCCGACGTGAAAACGCGTTAGCGCGAGGTAAAAGTCTTGCCAAAATTCCTCGTCGACCTCGAAGAAATTCTTGTCGACGCGCCCGGCGTCGTACTCGCGCAAGAAGTCGGCGACCGTCGCGAATCGACGGAAAAACGGCGACGCCGTATCGCGCAAAAATTTTGCGACGTCGGTTAAAATCGCGTCGACTTCCGTCTCGCTTTTCGGCAAGCCGTTCCACGACTTACGTTCGCCGCGCGACGCCCAATCTTCTTCCTCTTCGTCGCGCAGGCCCTTCCAAAAACGCTTCAATTTCCTTTGCGTCGCCGCGTCGCGCGGAGCGTTCGCCCAGCAAGCGAAACTCGAAACGGGTCCGCAGCCGCAGTAGACGCTCAACTCGCCGTCGACGTCGCTAAGCCAACAGGTATGCCGCAAGATTTCCGCCCTTCGCGTCCAAGTTCGCGCGTCGTCTTTGTCTTGCTTAAATCCAAGCGGCGTCAAAGTTTGCGCGATCAGTTTTTCGACGCGACTCGTCAAGTCGCTTTTGAGTTTTCCCTCCGGCGAGGCCGCGAACCGGCGCCGTTCGGCCTCTTTCGCCGCTAACGACGCCTCGTAGCGTTTTTGCCCGGCGATCGCACGGTCGTCTTGCCAACGATACAGCCGTCCCGCCGGTTTCAGAAAATCCGCGTCGCGGACGGGAAAACCAAGTTGCGTCAAATAGTCGAGCGCGTCGTTTAAAGTAAAGCGTCGTTTGATTTTACGGTCGGAGTATTGCTCGACGCGCTCGAACGGATACGGCTCGCCCTCTTGCCAAAAGACGTTGCGCCCGTCGTACATAACGCGCACTAAACGCAATAATTTAGAGTCGCGCCACGATTCTTCATCTTCGCGCAATTCGCAAATATAGCCTTGCGACTTTGCGTAACGCAAGCTAAAAACCGACGTTTTGCCGGTTCTCGATCCCCCGGCCCGCAACGCGAGCCCGCTAAAACGCGGCTCGAAAAAGACGGAAACGTCGGGCGCGCTAACCGGCGAGAAACCGTATCTTATCGGCGGCGTTTTTTG
>JAFTUJ010000055.1 GCA_017466305.1 Thermoguttaceae bacterium | reverse complement strand
GAGAAAGTTTAAGGCGCGACGGCTTGTCGTTTTGAGCGGCGTTAGTTCAGCTCGACGTTTTTCGGGCCGACGAGGTAAAGAATCCCCGGCGCGAGACGAACCGAAGCGCCGGAACGCGGCTTATCGACTTCGTTCCCGAGATAGTCGAACGCCGCGTCGACCTTGCCGTCGAATTTAACGGTCGTCGGGCGTTCCGAGCGGCCCGTCCAAAGCGCCCAGCCGCGCTTGCCGTCCGGTCGCGTCCAAGAAGCGACCCGCGTTTCTCGGGTTACGTCGAGTTTATCGCCGGTCGAACCCGCCGGACGCGCCTTCGTCAACGCTTGGTAAGCGAAGTAGCCCGGTTTCGGGTCGAGCTGTTGACCGACGATTCCGAAGTGATGCTCCTTGTCGACGTCGTCCCGTTGCGGCGCGTGAAATTCGTACCAAAAATAACGCTCGACGCCGAAAGCGAACGACGCAAGCAACGCCTGCGGGAGGTAAACCGCTTGGTTCTCGACCGTCGAAACGTTGTCGCCGACCGCGCCGTCTCCGAGAATCGACGAAACGACGACCGCGCCGCGATAATCGCTGTTAAAGTCGCAAACGCAAGCGGCGACGCCGGCAAAGTCGCCCGACCGCGCTTCGAGGAGCGGGATAAAACGGTCGCCGTCCTTCAGCCGCGAACCGTCGAAGAAACGCGTTCCCTTGACGACCGGCTGATAACCTTCGAGTTCCTTCGCGCTCGCCGAAGCGACGAAGAGCGGCGCCTCTTGCGGGACGTTTTCGCGCGTCCACCAAGCGTACCAAGCGAGCCGAAGCGCCCGCATGTCGGCGTCGTGCGACGGGTTGTTTCCTTGTTGTTTGTAAAAACCGCTTTCGTCGATAAGCGAACGATAATAAAGGGGAACGCCGCCCAAGAGGAAAAGGGCGCCGCCGTCTTTGACGTACTTAACCAACGCGTCGAAACGGTCGGCGGGGAACGTTTCGCTCGGCGGCATAATCAACGCCGGAACGTCTTGCGGCGAAAGCGTTTCCAAACCGTCCGCGTCGACGAACGAAACGAGGTTTTCGACCCCGCCTCCGCCGCCGAGTCGACCGCGACCGCCGACCGGGCCGCGTCCGGCGCGACCGCGAGCGAAGTAACCGGCGGGCAAAAGGCGGTAAAATTCTTGCGGCGTCGCGTTCGCCGACGGTTCGTACCGCGAGTCGTAAAAGATCGCGACTTTCGGGAGCGGTTCTTCGCCGGTCGTCGATTTCGGGAAGAGATGTTGGAGTCCGGCGCTAACGACGCGGTTGTTCGTTTCGCCGAAGACCGGCGGCGTCGCCCAACCCATTTCGGTGATCCAAATCGGTTTCGGCGCGATTTGGCGTTTCTTGAGCGCGTCGGAAAATTGCGCGATTTCCTCTTCGAAGCGGCGAATCGTCCGCTCGGTCGTCAAGCCGCCGCGATAGGGATGAATGTTGATAACGTCGAAAAATTCGCCCGCGCCGGCGTCGAGCGACGTTTCGAAGTAATCGATCGGAACGCCCGCGAGCCCGCCGTAAAGAACGACGAGTTCCGGGTCGATCGCTTTGATCGTCTTGTAAGTTTCGCGAAGAAGCGTCGCGTAATCGGCGCCGCTCGGTTTCGCCTTCCAAAAGCCTTCGAGGTTTGGTTCGTTCCAAACTTCCCAATAGCGGATTCGGTCGCGGTAACGCTCGACTGTTCGGCGGACGTACTCGAGCCAAGCGTCCAAATGTTGAAACGCCGGGGTCGCCCAAGCGACGTCGTAATCGAGAATCGGCAAGACTTGCAACCCGACGCGAGCCGTTTCGTCGACGACGCGGTCGAGATGGTCGAACGTCCATTCGCCTTTTTTCCGCTCGACGCCGCTCCAAGAGAAGTCGGCGCGCGCCCAAGCGATTCCGGCCGCCTTCATCAGTTCGAGGTTTTTCGGCATTTGGTCGTGTTCTTCGCCGCCGCCGAGGTGCGAGCAGACGCCGTAAGGCGAGTCGGCGATTCCCGGTTTCGACGAGGCCGGCTCCGCTCCGAACGCGGCGTCGGCGTTAAAATGGGCGAACGGGGAAGACGGGGCGAGCGTTTCCGCTCCGAAAACCGCGGAAGCGAGGAGCGCGCTTTGCGTAAAAGCGCGGCGAGTGATTTTGTCTTGGCTCATCGGCGTTTCTCTTCGACGTTGAAAAGGGGGAAACGGACGGAACGCGAACCGTCGAAAGCGCGGTTTTAACGGTTCGACCGAAAATAACGACGCGGTTTTGGGCGCCGCGTCGCGAAAAGGTTGTGGTTGACGTTCTTATACGGCGCTCGAAACGCGATTTCAACGGTTGGGGGCAATTTTTAACGACTTTTAGCGAAAAGAGCGAAAAAAACGAGCGGCATCGCGTTAGGATTGTTTAACTTGTTGGGAATTGTGTTTTTGAAGCGGAAAAGACGGGACTAATTTTGGAGGTCGGCGGCGTGACCGGGGGCGTTGCGTCGGCGACGAAGACGGGTATAATGAAAGCGTTCGGCGAAAACCGCGTCGGGATCGGCGAAATAAAGAGAATAAGGAAGAAAAAGAAAATGGCGAAATTAAACGGACGGAGCAAAGCGGCGGCGTTGCTGGCGATTATAGCGGTTGTAGCGGCGGCGCTGTCGAGCGGTTGCGGGACGAACGGAACGCGAAACGGCGGAACGAGCGGCGGCGAGTCGGCGAAAACCGGAACGGCGGGGGGCGTTCGCGTCGTTTCGACCGTCCCGAGCGTAACGGAAACGCTTTTCGCGCTGGGACTTGGCGACTCCGTCGTCGCGGCGTCGACGTATTGCCAATACCCGCCGAAAGTCGCCGACTTGCCGAAAATTGGAAGCCTTTTCGATATTAATATCGAGGCGATCGTCGAACTTGACCCCGATTTCGTCGTCGTGTTGCGGGAAAACGAGGAACTTGCGCAAAGATTAACGGCGCTGGGCGTCGAAACGGTCGCGGTCGATCATTCGTCGCTGGCGGGCGTCTTGGCGTCGTTCGAAACGCTCGGCGCGGCGGTCGGCGGGGAGGCGGGCGCGGAAAACGGACGAAAATTGCGTCGTGAAACGGAAAACCGGCTCGACGGGATTCGAGCGAGCGTCGCGGGGCGTCCGAAGCCGTCCGTGTTGATCGCGATCGACCGAACGCCGGGACTCGGCAAGATCGCCGACGTTTTTGTCGCCGCCCAAAACCCCTATTTTAACGAAGCGCTCGAAATCGTCGGCGCGACGAACGCCGCCGGGGAACTGCGCGGCGCGGCGCCGGTCGTTTCGCCGGAGGGAATCGCGGCGCTGAATCCGGACGTCGTCGTCGACCTTTCGACCGACGGCATTTACGTCGAAGGCGCCGAGGCCGACGCGAAGATCGCCGAAAAACGCGCCGAATGGGCGACGCTCGGCGACGGCGTTAAAGCCGTTAAAAACGGTAGAATTTATCCGATTCTCGACCTTTACGCGACCGTTCCGGGACCGCGAACCGTCCTCTTTTTGGAGAAACTCGCCGATTCGATTTGGCCGGAACGGGCGAAAACGCTCGCCGAAGGGGACGAATTGCGTTAATTTCGGAAGTTTGCGCAAAATAGAGAGGGCGGCGAGAGGGAGGAAACGTCGTCGAACGAGAAACGCGGCGGCGGGAAACAAAGTCGAACGGGAAAAGCGTCGGCGGAAAGCAAGTCGAGCGGGAAGCAAGTCGAGCGGGAAGCAAGTCGAGCGGGAAGCAAGACGAGCGGGAAGCAAGACGAGCGGGAAGCAAGACGAGCGGGAAGCAAGACGAACGGGAAGCGAAACGGCGGAAAACGCGTCGCGGCGAAGAAGATTCGTCGCGACTTTTTTTATTTCTTGCGCGCTTGTCGAGAAGCGGGAGCGAGAGAAGCGACGTTTGTTGCGAAAAAAAATTGGAGGAACGCTTTGGGCGCGTCGAACGTTTATTGTATTGTCGAACGGTTGAAAAATTTGCCGATTTTGCCGAATCGCCGTTAAAAGGGGTATTTTGGAGAAGAAAAAAGGAACGCGCCCCTTACAACAGGCGAACCGACGCGCGGAACGTCGGCGGCGCAGGCAAGTTTTAACGAAAGGAAAACGGAAATGACCGATTGGAACGAAAACAACGGCGACAACCAAAATAATCAAAATAACAACAATAACGATTGGAACGCCGACGAACAAGCGCGCCGCGACGGCGAAATGAACGCGGCGAACGAAAATCAAAATATGGGCGAAATGGGCAAAATGCGCGAAACGTCCGGTTCCGAAAATAGCGGCGACCGCGAAATGTACGGGGTTTACGAAAGTTACGAAAGCTTTGAGGCGTTCGACGCCGACGGAACGGTTTGCGTTATCGAATCGGAAAAGGAATTTGAGGACGTTATCGCCGAGGGCGTCGCGATGATCGATTTTTACGCCAAGTGGTGCGGGCCGTGTCGGATGACCGGCGCGACGTTCGACTCCTTGGCGCAACGCTTCGCCGGGCGGGCGAAGATCGCAAAAGTCGACGTCGACGCGCATCCGAAACTGGGGACGAAGTGCAAAATTTCGGCGGTGCCGACCGTTTTGCTTTACGAAGACGGCGAGTTGCGCGAGCGGTTCGTCGGCGTTCGCTCCGAAGCGGAGTTGGCCGACGCGCTGGAAATCGCGTTGACCGGCGTCAACGTTTGACGCGGGAAATCGATCGCGCGCCGTGAAATTCCTTGTAAGCAGCAAAGTTTGACGTCAATTGATGGAATTGGCGCTGAAGATAAAACGCGTCGGCTGGATAAAACGCGACCTTAAGCGAAACGGCGCAAATTAAGCGAGCGGCCAAACGCCGAAACGACCGCTTGCCGCCGTCGTCGCGTCCGAGCGCTTCTTGCGTCGGGCGCGGCGTCGGCGCGATTCGTTCTCTTTTCCGCCGGTTCTTTCCTCTCTTTTTGAAAATGTTAGCGATAATCGTCTTTTCAAAAAATCTCCCGTCGTCTCTTGACGTAATATAAGCGTCGCTTATAATGAACGTTTTGACGAAAAAAAGAAGGCAAACTTCGCGGAAAAACGCGGACTTTTTGAATTTTATCGTTTTTGTTTGAAAATATTCTTCTG
>JAFTUJ010000502.1 GCA_017466305.1 Thermoguttaceae bacterium | reverse complement strand
ACTTTCCGTTTTAGCGCAGTGGTTGCATATTATCGTGTTGGCGCCGGTGTGTTATTACTTCGCGGCCTTTGATTTTTCGGCGTTGGCGTACGCTCGTTCGGCGTCGCGGTTTGAATTTATTTTAGCGCACTTTTTGATCGTGTATTTCGCGTTGAAAATTTCGCCTTGGAAGATGGTGAAAAATATCTTCCCCTATTTGGCGGCGGCGTCGGCGATGGGCGTCGCGGGCGCCGCGTTGCAACGTTGCGCGCCGAACGTTTGGGCGAGTTTAGCGTTTATCGCGGTTTGCGCTTTCCTTTACGCGGGCTGTTTGTTGGCCGTCAAAACGACGCGAACCGAACTCCTGCAATTTATACGCAAGGCTTTGACGAGAGGATAACGAACGATGCAAAACGTTTACGGTTACGTTGGAACGAGCGAAACGACGAGTCGTTCGTCGTCGGGCGGCGCGTTTATGGCGATCGCGAAGGCGTTTTTCGACGAATACGGCGAGAAGGCGCGAGCGTTGGGCGTCGTTTTTGGCGAAGACTTGAACGTCGAGTACGCCGTCGCGGAGACGTTCGACGCATGCCGCGCGTTTCAGGGCTCCAAATACGTCCAAAGCGACGCGACCGGAACGATCGACCGCGTCGTAAACCTTTTGAACGAAGGCTTTGCCGTTTTGTTCGTCGGGACGCCTTGCGTCGCGGCGGGCGTGAAGAAGGCGGTCGCGGCGCGAACCCTCGCGTCCGAAAGGTTGTGGACGGTCGACTTGATTTGTCACGGAACGCCGGACAAGCGCGTGTGGCGCGATTATTTGAGTTGGCTGGAAAAGCGGCGCGGCGCGAGGCCGGTCGAGTATTCCTTCCGTTATAAAAAGGTCGCTTGGCGCGGTTATCCGGTTTACGTTAAGTTGAGCGACGGCAAGGAGATCGTCGACACGTACGAAGCGCGAACTTACGTGCGAGCGTTCCTAAAAGGCGCGACGATGCGCGAAGCGTGTTTCCGTTGTCCCTTCAAAAATCTCGACCGTTGCGGCGACCTGACGATCGGCGACTTTTGGGGCGCGGAGGCGAGTTTCGACCAAGACGAGGCGAAGCGCGGCGTGTCGTTGATTCTTGAGAATTCGGAAAAGGGCGCGGCGATTATAGAGCGAATGCGGCGCGACGCCGAGGTCGAAGGAACGCGTCTCCAAAAGATCGACGACGACGTCTTTATGCGTCGCCAAGACAACCTGAAGCGCGCGCTTCCGAAGCCGCCGCAGTACGACGCGTTTTGGGACGCTTATAAAAAAGACGGTTTCGACGCCGCCGTCCGCCGAGCCGGGTTCTTCACCTGGAAGGGAAGATTGCGAGCGCGCGGAATCTGGTTGCTAAAGAAGGTCGGTTTGTATTCGGCGCTGAAAAAATAAACAAAATGCGATCGGCTTTTGAAACGATAATAAATAGTTGAAACGGCGGTCGAAACGCGCGCTTTCTTTGGGGGAAAAATGGAAACGTCGGCGAAACAAGAGAAGAAAAAGATATTGCAGATCGGTTATCTCGCCCTCGGAAAAGGGGGGATTCAAGCCGTCGTAATGAATATTGTGCGAGGGCTCGGACGCGAGTTTTCGTTCGATATTTTGCTTCTTTCAAATAAAGAAGGTTTTTATGACGAAGAATTCAAAACGTACGGCAATATTTACCGCGTCGACTGTTCCGTCGAGGGATGCGGAAAGTTGAAAAGGTATTTTCGTTACGCGACGAGGCCTTTCAAACAGTTTTTAGGCGCGTATCGTTTGATAAAAGCGAACCGTTACGACGTCGTTCACATTCACAGCGGGCACGACGGCGGCCCGATGTTTTTAGCGGCGAAGTGCGCGGGCGTGAAGCATATTGTCGCGCACAGTCACAACGCGGAGTCGCCGGAAAAACGGACTCTTTTCTCTCGAATTTACCGCAAGTTAGGGCAATGTATCGTTCGGCGGACGGCGACCGTCAAGATCGGCGTTTCCGAAGTGGCGAACCGTTACCTTTACGGCGGCGACGCGAGTTTTATCGTCAACAATCCCGTCGATTTGGAAAAGTTTACGCGTTTGGAACGGTCGAATAACGGCGGAAAAATTGTTTTGACAAACGTCGGACGTTATTCGTTTCAGAAAAATCAGGAGTTTTGCGTTGAAATCCTGAAAGCGCTCTTGGCGAAGGGGCGCGACGCGGAGTTGAACCTGATCGGTTGGGGCGAAAACGAAGAGCGTTTGAAAAAGTTGATTAACGAACAGGGCTTGGAAAAGGAAGCGCGTTTAATCGACGGCGGCGGCGACGCGGACGTGCCCGCGCTTTTGGCCGCGTCGGACGTTTTCGTTTTCCCGTCGCGATACGAGGGCTTGGGGATCGTCGCGTTGGAAGCGCAGGCGGCCGGGTGTTTATGCGTCGCGTCGGACGCGGTTCCGAAGACGACCGATTTGGGAATGTGCGAATATCTTTCGCTGCAAGAGGCGAGCGACGTTTGGGCCGAAAAAATCGTTGAAATGTGGGAACATAAAGAACGTTATCGCTTAAATAACGAAGCGCTGGAACAATTTTCGACCGAAAACGTTTGGAAAGCGTTCCGAGAACTTTACGCCGGTCTTTGAATCGGAAAGAAGGGGAATTATGTCGAAATTGTTGCGTCTTTTGCCCGACAAGGTTTATATTTCCTTGTTGTATTTTAAGCATTTTAAAAAGCTGCCCAATCTCCGAAAACCGCGAACGTTCAACGAAAAGTTGCAGTGGTTGAAGTTGTACGATCGTCGCGATATTTACACGACGATGGTGGACAAACACTTGGTCAAACAATACGTCGCCGACGTTATTGGCGAAGAGTATCTCATTCCGACGCTTGGCGTTTGGGACGAGCCCGAGGAGATCGATTTCGACGCGCTGCCGGAAAAGTTTGTGCTCAAGTGGAATCACGACTCCGGAAGCGTTCTTATTTGCAAGGACAAATCGAAGCTCGACAAGGCGGCGGTCGTCGAAAATTTCCGGCGCAGAAAATCGCACAACGGTTATTGGTACGGTCGCGAATGGCCGTACAAAAACGTCAAACCGCGCGTTATCGCCGAAGAATATATGGAGGACTCCAAAACGGCGGAGTTGCGCGACTATAAATTCTTCTGCTTCGACGGCGCCGTTAAGGCGATGTTCGTCGCGACGGAACGTCAAAAAGCCGGCGAAGAGGTTAAGTTCGACTTTTTCGATCCCGATTTTAATTGGCTCCCGATTCGGCAGGGGCACCCGAACGCGAAAACGCCGCCGGAAAAACCGGAGAAGCTGGAAGAAATGCGGCTTTTGGCGGAAAAACTGTCGAAGGGAATTCCGCAGTTGCGCGTCGACTTTTACGAGGTCGACGGCAAGGTTTACTTTGGCGAGTTAACGTTTTCGCACTTTGCCGGTTTGGTTCCGTTTGAGCCGGCGGAGTGGGATCGCAAATTCGGCGATTGGATTCAACTTCCGGAAAAGACGCGTTGAAAGGGAGCGCGATGGCTAAAATCATTATTGGCGCCGACTTAGTGCCGACCAAATCGAACGCGGAACTTTTCGCCGCCGGCGACGCGGAGACGCTCGTCGGGGCCGAGTTGCGAAAAATCCTCGCCGAAGCCGATTATCGGATTTTTAACTTGGAGACGCCCTTGGCCGACGCGCAAGCTCCGATCGCTAAGTGCGGGCCGAATTTGATCGCGCCGACCGCGACGGCGAGCGGATACAAGGCGATCGGCGCCGATATTTTGACGCTCGCGAACAACCATATTCTCGATCACGGCGTTCAAGCGCTCGACTCGACGCGTCGCGTGTTGAAGGAAAGCGGAATCGCGTTTTTCGGCGTCGGCGACTCCCCGCGCGAAGCGGCGGAGCCCTATATTTTCGAGTTCGCCGGGAAGAAGGTCGGCCTTTACGCTTGCGCCGAATACGAGTTCTCCATCGTAACCGAGAAAACCGCCGGCGCGAATCCGTTCGACCCGTTGGAGTCGCCGGACGCCGTCGCGGCGTTGAAGGAGCGTTGCGATTTTGTCGTCGTTTTGTATCACGGCGGCAAAGAGCATTACCGTTATCCGTCGCCGTATCTCCGCAAGGTTTGCCGCAAACTGGTCGAAAAGGGCGCCGATTTGGTCGTTTGCCAACACAGCCATTGCGTCGGTTGCGAAGAAAAGTATCGCGGCGGAACGATCGTATACGGGCAGGGCAACTTCCTTTTCGACCTAGCCGACAACGAGTTTTGGCGAACCGGGGTCTTAGTCGAACTTGACGACGCTTGGAACGTTTCATACGTTCCGTTGGCGAAAGACGGCGCGAAGGTTAGGTTGGCGCGGGGCGCGCAAGCGGAGGAAATTCTCGCCGGTTTTCGCGCGCGGAGTCGAGAAATAACGGTCGACGGCGCGGTCGAAGCGAAGTACGCCGAATTTGCGAAATCGATGCAAGTTTCGTATTTAACGCGATTTGCGGGCGAGCCGTTGGTCTTCTGTTCGCGAGTCTTGAACCGATTGGCGCGAATTCCTTGCTTGGGCTGGCTAAAGCGTTTGCCCGCGTTGGTCGTTAAAATGAAATACGGCAAGAGTATTCAATTGGCGTTGCAAAATTACGTCGAATGCGAAGCGCACCGCGAGCTCTTCTTGACCGGGCTTGCCGACGCGCGGAAAAAATAAACGCCGCCGCGCGAGTCGACGCGAGTCGCGAACCGACGGCGAAAAACGCGAGTCGACGCGAGTCGCGAACCGGCGGCGAAAAACGCGAGCGTCGGCGAAGGAACGAAAAATTTTGCAAGCGTTCCTTTGCCGACGTCGTTTCGTCGATTCGGCTTGACGGCGCGTTGCAAAATCGGCGACGTTTGAAAACGACGTCAATCGTTGATAATTGTTTTTCGCTCCCAAAGCGCGGTCGCGATTTTGCGCACCGTCTCTTTAGAAACGGCGTTGAAGCCGCGACAACTCGCCTCGGCGCAAATCTTTTGCAATATTTTCGCGTCGAGCGGCGGCGCGTCGCCAAAACCGCGAGCGACCCGAGTCGCTTTCTTGCCGTAATACGCCGACGACGGAACGCCCAGCGCGACGTACGTTTCGCCGATCGCGTAATACGCGGCCAACGCGGCGATCGTTCGTTCGATCTCCGCCGCGGATTTCGGAGGCCCCGGGAAGTCGTAATCCCAACGCAAACGCCAACCTTTCAGCGCGCCGCTCTCCTCGCCGACGAAAAAACTCGAACCGACAAAGTCGAGCGCCGTCGACGCGATCGCCGACTCGCCGCTCGAAAGCGTTTGCGCTTCCGAAGCGTCGAGCAAGTTCCAGACCCGCGCCGTTCCGTCCTTTCCGTTCGAAATAAGCCAGTCGGAGTCGGCGAAAAAACGAACGCCGCGAACGCCGCCGAGATTTCCCGGGAGAACGCGCCGCGTT
>JAFTUJ010000054.1 GCA_017466305.1 Thermoguttaceae bacterium | reverse complement strand
GCGTTTCCTCGTCGACGAGCTCGCGACGCCGGAAAACGCCCCGAAACGGAGTCGTCGAGCGGTCGTTTTCGCGCCCCTCGGCGAGCGAATCGTTCGCGCCGAATCGTCGACGCCGTTCGTTTCGGTTCGACTCGAAACGCCGCGCCAAATCGGAGCGGAGCGAGCGACTCCCCTTCTCGTTTCGGTCGGCGAAAGCGCGCCGGTCGGGCCGTTCGACGCGGTCGTTTCCCTTTGGTCGGACGGTTCGAATCGGCGCGCGCCGACGACTCTTTCGGTCGAAGGAACGGTTCGCCCGGGCCTTTCCGTTTCGCCGTCGACGCTGAATTTCTCGGCGTTCCGTTCCGGCGCGCCGGTCGTCAAGAACGTCGTCGTCGCGTCGAGTCGACCGTTCGCGCTCGCTCGCGTCGAATCGCCGGACGCCGCGTTTTCGGCCCGAATCCCCGACGCGCCCGCGCCGAACCCGGCGGTCGATCCCGTTCCCGACGCCGACGCCGCTCCCAACGCTCCGGACGCGCCGTTCGTTGTCGTCGTTCCGGTCGTTTTCGACCCGACGCGGCTCGCGCCGAACGCCGACTCCCTCCGAACGCGCTTCGTCGTCGAAACGACCGACGGCCGCGCCGCCGCTTTCGACGCGTTCGCCTTCCTCGACGAAACGCTCGACCCGACCGAAACGCCGAAATAACGCCCCGACGTCGCCCACACGGCGCAAGCCGCCCAACTTGCCTAAGCGCCGCGTTTTCTTTAAACGCCGCGTCCCTTCCACACGCCGCGTCCCTTCCAAACGCCGCGTCCCTTCCAAACGCCGCGTCCCTTCCAAACGCCGCGTTTCTCCCCGCCCCTCCAACCCGCCAAATCGCGCCGACTCGAAAAATCGCGTCGGCGCCGTCCTTGAAAAATTTCCGCGAACGACTATTATATATTAATGAAAGAATCGCCGACGAACGCGGTCGACGCGACCGTTTCGCCGCCTTTCCCATTTCGCCTATTTCCCCTCAGTTCGCCGTTCCCCCCGTTTTACCCGCCCGCCGCCCGATATGTCCGACTCGACGCCTTTCGCCGAACCTTCGCCCTCCGCCGCCTCGAACGCCGACCGCCTCCTAATCGGTCTCAACGACGCTCAACGCGAAGCGACGACGCACAAAGACGGCCCCCTTCTCGTCTTGGCCGGGCCCGGAAGCGGCAAGACGCGCGTCGTTACGCACCGAATCGCTTGGCTGATGGAAAACGGCGTCCGCGACTCGCAAATCGCCGCCCTCACCTTCACCAACAAAGCCGCCGACGAGATGAAGACGCGTCTCCAAACGCTCTCGCCGGGCTCGCGAGTTTGGATCGGCACCTTTCACCGCTTCTGCGCCTATTTGCTCCGCTATTACGCGCCGCAAGTCGGGCTCCAAGAGAATTACGTCATTTACGACGTCGACCAAAGCAAGAAGCTCCTCGAAGAGATCGTCGGCAAGCGCGACCTCCCGAACGGCGTCGACCTGCCGAAAATCGCCTCCGCGATCGGTTGGGCGAAAAACTCGCTCGTCGCCGCGTCGGAATACTGCGCGAAAGAAGGAAGCCTCCTCGGCAAAATCGTCGAGGAAGTTTACCCGGCTTACCAAGACGCGCTCCGCCGAGCGAACGCGGTCGACTTCGACGACCTCCTCTTTCACGTCGCGGTTCTGTTGAAGGAAAACGAAGAAATTCGCGCTCATCTCGACCGCCGCTTTAAGTACATTCTCGTCGACGAGTACCAAGACACGAACGTCGTTCAGTACGCGATCGCCCGAGCGCTTTCGATCGACTACCCGAACCTCGCCGTTACCGGCGACCCGGACCAGTCGATTTACGGCTGGCGCGGCGCGAACATCCAAAACATTCTGAATTTCGAACAAGATTTCGAAGACGCGAAAGTCGTTCGCCTCGAGCAAAATTACCGCAGCGACAAGAGCGTTCTCCGGGTCGCCGACGCGCTCATCAAGCACAACCTTTTCCGCAAAGACAAAGACCTTTACACCGAGCGCGACGAAGGCGTCGCCCCTCGTGTTTTGCAATGTCTCGACCAACAGGAAGAGGCGGAGGCGATCGCCGCGGAGATCGCCGCCGAGGTCGCGTCCGGCAAGCGCCGTCCCCGCGATTACGCCGTTTTTTACCGAATGAACGCGCTCTCGCGGAACCTCGAATACGCCTTGAAGCGGTACGGCGTCCCGTTCCAGCTCGTTCGCGGACTCGAATTCTTCAACCGCAAGGAAGTGAAGGACCTTTGCGCTTACCTGCAGTTGATTCACAACCCGAACGACGTTGTTTCGTTCCGCCGCGTCATTAATCTCCCGGCGCGCGGCGTCGGGCGCGTTACCTTGACGCGGCTCGAAAATTTCGCCGCCGAAAACAACGCGACGCTCTTCGAAGCGGCCCGCGCGATCGGTCGCGTCGCCGGCGTCTCGACGAAAGCGCAAAAGGCGATCGCCTCGTTCGTTTCGCTCGTCGAAAAAGCGAGCGCGTCCCTCGCCGCCGGAGACGACCTCGAATCCGTTTTGTCGCAAATTTTAATCGACACCAAATACGTCGAATATCTCCGCGACGCGGCGAAAACGGAAGAGGACGCGCAGCGTCTCGCCAACGTTCAGGAACTCCTCTCGGAAGTCCGCGAGTTCGACGCCGACTGCCGCAACGAAAAAGAGGAAGACCTCCCGGTTCCGCTCTTCCCGGAGCGTCCGCGCTCGAACGACAAGCTCGGTCGCTTCCTCGAACAGATCGCGCTCGTCAACGACGTCGATTCTTGGGACGAAAACGACGACCGCGTTTCATTAATGACGCTTCACGCGGCCAAGGGGCTCGAATTTCCGGTCGTTTATCTCGTCGCGGTCGAGGACGGCGTCCTTCCGCACGAGCGGTCGCTGCACGACAAACGCCAGCTCGAAGAGGAGCGCCGTCTTTTGTTCGTCGGCTTGACGCGCGCCGAGGAAGAGCTGCGCCTCTCGCGAACGCGTTTTCGCGAGTTCCGCGGGAGTTTTTCCCCGGCGATGGTCAGCCGCTTCCTTTTCGAGTTCCCGAAAGACGGCGTCGACTCGTTCGAGTCGGTCGAAGATTGGCGCCAATCGCTCGAAAACGCCGCCGCCGAGAATCCGGACGCGAAAATCGCCGTTCCGAAGATGTTCCCGCGTCAAGACGGTCGCTCGCAGCGCCAAGCGCTTTGGGAAGAGGGCGTCGACCGCGAGCCGGAAGAGGAGGTTTTCCGCGTCGACGGGCGCGCCCCCCGAAACGCCGGACGCCGACGCGGCGCCGGTTATCCGCGCGGCTTTTCGAACCGCTTCGCCGACGGTTTCGTCGACGATTTCGACGACGCGAACCGCCGACGCCGGGGCCGAGGTCGCGCCGATTTCGCCGACGCCGACTTCGACGATTGCGTCGACGCGGAGCCGGTCGACGATTTTTCGCAGGAAACGCCGGAAAACGACCTCGAATTCGACTCGTCCGCGCTCGACTTCGACGATTCCGCCGACTTTTCCGACGCGCCGTTCGACGCCGACGAAACGTCGAGCGGCAAAATCGGCGATTACGACGGCGAAACGGAG
>JAFTUJ010000501.1 GCA_017466305.1 Thermoguttaceae bacterium | reverse complement strand
TTCTTCTCCGTTTTTTTCGTTTCCATCTTGCTTCTTTTTCGTTTTTTCCGTTTCCGTCTTGTTTCTTTTTCGTTTTTTCCGTTTCCGTCTTGTTTCTTTTTCGTTTTTTCCGTTTCCGTCTTGTTTCTTCTCCGTTTTTTTCGTTTCCGTCTTGTTTCTTTTTCGTTTCCGCTCTTTTTTTTCTTTTGACGGCGCGACGGTGAAAAATTTGCTTGATTTTTGGCGTCGCGTCGTTTATAATGGAATTTATCTTGATTTGGGAATCGTTCGTTTTTTGCGACGCCGCGCGTTTTTCGTTTTATAAAGCGGCCCGGCTCCTGCGAGCGAACGCGAACGATCCGTCGTTTTATCTTCATTCATCGATTGACTTTAAGGAGGCGCGGCAATGATTGGCGCAATTATCGGCGATATGGTCGGCTCCGTGTACGAGTTTTGCCCGACGCGGCGAACCGACTTCGAAGCTTGGACGATCGATTCGAGTTTTACCGACGATTCCGTTTTAACCGTCGCGACCGCCGACGCGATTCTGCGTTGCGAAGATTATCCGGAGGCGTATCGGCGTTGGCCGCATTGGTTTCCGACCGAAAGTTTCGACCCGAACGCGGGTTACGGCGACAGCTTTATGCGTTGGTATTGCGCCGAGCCGGGGCGAACGTTCGAAGGGAACGGGAACGGTTCGGCGATGCGGATTTCGCCGGTCGGCTGGGCGTTCGGAACGCTCGACGAAACGTTGGCGGAGGCGAAGCGGAGCGCGCGCTGTTCGCACGGCTCGGTCGAGGGAATCAAGGGAGCGCAAGCGACGGCGGCGGCGATCTTTTGGGCGCGAAACGGCGAGAGTAAAGACTTTATACGCCGTTCGCTTGAAAATTTGTTTGGTTACAATATGTCGCGAACTTGCGACGAAATTCGGCCCGGTTACACCTTCGACGCGACGAGCGCCGGAACGGTTCCGCCCGCGTTGACGGCGTTTCTCGACGCGAAAAACTTCGAAGAAGCGGTGCGACTCGCCGTCGCGTTCGGCGGCGACGCGGACACGATGGGAAGCGTCGCGGGGGGCGTCGCGGAGGCGTTTTGGGGCGTCGAGTCGATCCCGGCGACTTGGCGCGCGGAGTACGCGAAGCGAATCGACCCGCGTTTGAAGGCGGTTGTCGACGAGTTTAACGCAAGGTTCCGGCCCGGCGTTTCGGCGGCGTTTGGCGTCGAGTGAACGCTTGACGACGCGACGGGATGTAGCGTCGGTTGGCTCTGTTTTAAACGCGTTGCGAAATAAGGAGTTAAGATGCGTCGTTTAAGGGGGCTTCGTCGGGGCGTCGCGCTCGGCGTTTGGGGCGTTTTCGTTTTTCTGCTCGCGGCGACGTCGGCGAACGACGGGGGCGGCTTGTTAAACGCTTCTTGCTTAAACGCTTCCGGAAGCGGAGTTTCCGACGCGGCGTTAACGTTTGTCGCGGAGCCGGGCGCGCTTGTCGGCGACGCGAACGGCGGCGTCGGTTGGCGTTTCGGCTTTTCCGGCGATTCCGGCGATTCCGGCGATTCCGGCGGCGCGGAGCGAAACGGGCGAAACGTTGCGACGTCGGGTCGCGGAAGCGCCGTTTATTCGCCGGAAAAGCGGGCGGTCGAGCTGGACGGCGCGCGGTTCGAACTGCCGACTCCGCAAGCGTTTAGAACGTCGACCGCTTGGACGCTCGTCGCGGTCGCGGAGGTTCGCGAACCGTTGTCGATCGGCGTTTTGGCGTCTCGCGACGCGGCGGTTCCGCTCGTTCAGCTCGACGTCGACGAAAACGACCGCTTCCGCTTTATCGTTCGCGACGTAAAGGGCGAAACGGTCGCCGCTTGCGTTCCGGCGCCTCATCGCAAGCCGGTCTTCGTCGCCGCCGTTTTCGAAACGCTCGACGGGAAAAGCCGCGTCCGCTTGACCGTCGGCAAGGAAACGGTCGACTCGGACGCAACGCCTTTAACGTTCCCGGTTTGGGGCGAGAAAATCCAAATCGGCGGACTCGACTTTCCGGGCGCGAGCTTCTCTTGGCGCGGCGCGATTTCTGAAGTCGCGCTCCTGAACGGCGCCGCGTCGCAAGCGGAGGTCGAACGGTTGCGCGACGCGTTGACGCAAAAATACGCGCTCGATTTGTCGCCGACGCCGGGGCCGCAAGCGCCGGATTCTTGGGACGTTTTGGCGGCGCCGCGTTTCGACGGGACGCCCGACCGCGAACTGGAAGCGGACGTTTGCGTCGTCGGGGCCGGGAGCGCCGGTTGCGCGGCGGCGATTTCGGCGGCGCGGGCCGGGGCGAACGTCGTTTTGATCGAGCGGCAAAAGCGGCTCGGCGGAACCGGGACGAACGCCTTCGTTTCGAACTGGGAAGGGGGGCCCGGCGACGAAATCGCGCGGGAGCTTTTCGACCGAATGAAGGCGGACGGCGGCGCCGGGGTCGCGAAGGAATTTCCGCATCGAATCCAAGCGCCGACGGGGTTTAAGATGGTCGACGACGCGGAGCCTTACGAGAATTCGCTCGTTCGGGCAAACCCCCCGGAAGGAGGGTATCGGAGCGTCGCGTTTTTGCCGAACGCGTTCGACAAGGCGGTTCGCGAAATGTTGGCGGAGACGGGGCGCGTCGAAATTCTCGACGAAACGACCTTTTTCCAAGCGGAAAAAAGCGCCGACGGAACGCGGGTCGAGAGCGTTTTGGCGCGAACGCTAAACGGCTCCGTCGTTCGAGTTAAGGCCGACGTTTTTGTCGACTCGACCGGCGACGTTTTCCTTTGTCGGGCGGTCGGTTGCGAAACGTTCATCGGCGTCGACCCGAAATCGCGGTTCGGCGAAATCGGCGCGCCGGACGACGCGACGCTCGAAGCGGCAAACGGTTCGTCGCCAAACGGAACGTCGGGCGGAACGAGCGGCGGAGCGCAAACGTTGCGTTTGAACGCGATCGCCCGCTGTTATTTGGTCGAGCCGCGCGACAAGGCGAAGCGGGAAATCGTCGCGCCGTCGGAACAAACGCCGTTCCCTAAATGCGCGTATATAACGGGTTGGCTTGACGGCCCGCGAACGGTCAATATGTTGACGACGCTTCCCGGCGCCGCGCTGATCGAACTCGGATACGACGAGGCGTCGCGGCGTTCGGAGCGAATCGTCCGCAACCATTGGAGTTGGCTGCAGAGTCAACCGGGGTTCGAGAATTACGAGCTGGTCGAGATCGCGCCGATGTTGGGAATTCGCGAAAGTTACCGCGTCAAAACGAGATACGTCTTGGTCGAAGCCGACTTGGCCGCCGGTTGGAACGCGCAACAACACGACGATATGATCGCGGTCGCCGACCATCCTTGCGATATACACGGCGAAGGCGGGGCGCTTTCGAGCGTCAAAACGGCGTACGGCGTCCCGTTTCGTTGCCTTATTCCGGCGACCGGGCCGCGAAATTTGCTCGTCGCTTGCCGGGGCGCGGGGTTCAGCAAGATCGCCGCGTCGAGTTGCCGCCTCCAACGGACGATGATTCAGCTCGGAAACGCCGCCGGACTCGCCGCCGCTTGGGCCGCTCGCGACGGCGTTCCGGTCGACGCGGTCGACGTCGGCGCGCTGACGGAGAAACTCGACGTTCGGTCGCGCTATCCGGGGTTGCGTTAAACGTTTTTTAATCGTTGCGAAATAACAGATTAACGCTTATCGGTTGGCGCGGCGTCGACGACGGCTTTTCGACGAGCATCGAAGGGCGTTTAAGACGGCGAGCGTTCGGCGTTTTCGTTGAAACGTTCGCCGTCGTTTTTTTGTTCTTGCGACTTGACGTAAAGCGAAAACGCCAAGAGGTAAACCGCCGGGAAGTACGTCGCCAAACACGCCGCGTCGCACCAAGCCCAGCGACCGACGAAAACGTTGAGCGCCAACATCGTGTCGGAGAAGAAAAAGAGGAACGCGCCCGACGCAAGCGCCCCGTTGGCAACGGTTCGCGACGCGGCGAAATTGCCGACCGCCTTCCCGAGCATTGCGGAGATTACCGCCGCGTATCCGACGCAAACGCTTTTAAGAACGGGCGTTGCGAACGAAATTCCCGGGAAAAAGTTCAAAAACGCCGCCGCGAAGAGGAAAATCGCGACGCTCAAAACCGCGTCGAGCCGCCGGAAACGCTTCAAAAGGGAAAAAGCGACGATCAGCGCCAAATGCCCGACGCCGAACGCCGCCGCGCCCGCGACGAAGTCGAACGCGATAAGAACGTCGCCGAGCGCCGCGCAAAGAAGCCCGCAAACCGCCGCGACGTAAAACCGACGATTCGGTCGGTTAAGCGCGACCGCAAAAACCGCGTTGACGACGGCGAGCGTCGCGAACCCGGCGCTGCAGGCGCATTTGAGCGGAAACGCGAACCCGCTTCGCCAATAAAAAACGTTCAAAACGAGCCCGACCGCGAGAAGAGCGACGTTCGCGACAAGCGCTGCGGTCGAGTTGGTCGCCGATTTTTGATTTTTCATTAAACTCTCCGATTTTCAAAGTTTTCAAACGCTCCTTTGGAAAGCGGTTTCGATTCTCGCCGCCGTCCGCCGTAAAAGTCGCGTCGGCCCTTTTCTTTGATTTTTTGTTAAGCTCTCCGGTTTTCAAATTTTCAAACGTTGTTTGTGGGAGCGGTTTTGGTTCTCGCCGCGGTTCGCCGCAAAAGTCGCGGCGGTTTGAGCGGCGCGGCGTCGAACCCGCTTCTTTGATTTTTATTAAATCGTTTTGTTAATCAAAGAGGCGGTTCGACACTTTTAAGAACCGTCGTTAAGTTACGGCGTCGGCGGCGTTAACGTCGTTAACCTCGTTTGCGGGCGATCGCGAAGCGGAAGCCGACGGTCGGGTAAAAATGCGCCGGTTTCAGGCAGTTGCGAGCCGCCGAGCGCACGTCGAGCGGCGCGTCGCGCCAAGAGCCGCCCCGAAGCATACGGGAGAATCCCGTCGCCGGGCCGACCGGGTCGACCGTCGCCCAGTCTTGATAATAACCGACGCAACCGCCGGAGGAGAAAGTCGGGCTCCAGTCGAGCG
>JAFTUJ010000500.1 GCA_017466305.1 Thermoguttaceae bacterium | reverse complement strand
CCGCCGCCCAATGCTCGACCGCGCGCGGCCCCGGCCCGACCGCCGAAATCGAATATTCGCCGATCGAAACCGGAACGCCGCCCCGTTCGAGCGGAAGCGCCCATTCGCTAACCGACTGCAGCCAAACGCCCTTCGGCAAACGCTCGATAACGTCGGTCGCGAGCCCGTGTCCGCGCCAACCCCAGTCCCAAACGATCACCTTCGCGTCCGGCGCCGACCGCCAAACGCCCTCGGCCATCGCGGCGTTCAAGTCGGCGATCAGGTCGACGTAATCCCGCTTCGAGCAACGCGGACACTCGTCTTGCCGCATATGCGACGCGCACGTCGTCAAATTTTCGGAGCCGGTGATCGTAAAAATCCCGCCGAGCCCAGGAACGTCCGCGAAGACCGCCGCCAACGAGTCGACGAGCCAACGCCGCGTCTCCGGCGCCGACGCGCACATCGCGAAATATTTCTCCTGCGCGACGCCGCGAATATGCGGACGGTTTTCGAAAAACGACGCCGGAAGCGCTCGCGGTTCGTTCATATAGAGGTAAACGTCGATCCCGTATTTCTTCGCTCTTTTTACTAAATTGCGCAAAGTCGCGCGGCGAACGTCCGATTTGGCGCCTAATTCCGGAAATTCGGCGGTCGGCGGCGCCAAATCCCGCAAGAGCGCGTGCAACCAAACGCCGTCGACGCCGCGTTCGCTCAACTTTTGCAGAAGGCCGTCCGGGCAGAGTTTCGCGTCGTCCTGCAAAAGCGGGTCGCCGAAAACAGCAAAATACGAGTGCAAATAGCAAATTTCGAATTGCGAGCTATTTTTCGCGACATTTTCCGCATTGCGTTCGTTTTCGTCCTCCGTTTTTTTCACGTCGACCGTTCCGAGTTCGTCGAGAAACGCGAATCGAGGCGTTTCCGGCGCGTCGAGTTCGTCTCCGAGCGTTTCGCGAACGTCGGCGGCAATCTTGCGCATCGCGGCGGCGTCGGCTTCGGTCGGCTCTTCAAACCGCAAAGTTTCGCAAACCGGCTTCAAACGTCCCAGTTTAACCCAAAGGAAATCGTCTTCGCGGAGCTTTTCGGCAAACTCGACCGGCTCAAGGTCGAGGAGCGTCAAGAGTTGCTCGTAAGGCAAAATCGACCAATTCCGTCGAGTTAGCGTAATATAAACGCGGTCCGCCTCCCACGTCGGCGCCTTATACGGCGGCAACCCGAGAAGTTCGGCAATTTGCGCAATCTTTTCCGGCGTCGTGTCGAGCGTTCGCGCCATCGCTTCGAGCGTCGCAAGATTCCAGTTGCGCCAAACGAACGCCGCGGTTCGATTCGGAAAGTGCGGTATCGGCTCGGCGGCCTTTTCTTCGCCGGTTGGAAGGGGGGATAAGTCGAGCGGCGCAACGTCGGACGCTAGCGTTAAAACCTTGTTATTTTCGCCGTTTTCGCTTGTCGAATCGGTCGAATTCGCCGCGTCGACGCTAGCCGCGTCCGCAACGTCGTTAAAATCGGCCCCCGTCGCGACGGCAAGCGGCTTCGCAAGAGCCGACGGCGCGTTCGTCCAATCGCCGCCGAAACCGATTCCCACGCCAAGCGCGCTCCAAAACGCCCAATTAAAGCTTTTTTTATTAAATACTGTCATCTTATCGCCTAATCGTCTCCAACATTCCTTTTAATTTTAGACGAGAATTTCAAAAGCCCGCGTCGTTCGTCGTTTTGCCCGATTTAAATACGCGTCCGTTAAGCAATCGCCGAAACAAAAAACATTTTTGCGGCGCGACGCGCAAATTTTGCCGACGCTTAAAAAAACGAACGGAATTTCCGGACGGCGTTTTCGACAGGCTCAAAAAAATTTTGAATTTTTCTCGGGCGATTTTCGAAAACGAGACGCTAGACGGTAAACGCGGCAATTACCGCGTTAAACAGCCGAAGTCCCCCCCGCGCGGCGCCCTGTCGAACACTATTTTAACACAACGCGAGTGGAAAAAAAAGCCTTTACAAGAAAATAAAATTTGATAGAATTTGCTTGGTTGAAGGAAAGGAACGCTAAATAAAGCGTCCCGAAAATTTGACTTGCTATATAACGATTACAGGACGCCTTTATTTTGCGCGACGCAAAAAACCCCCCTAATCGTTATCGTCGTCTTGTTTTACGCGTTTTCACAAGTTCGCGTCGTTTGCCTCGGCGGACGAATAATCGCGAAAACTTGCCGAAAACCTTGAAGAAAACGCCGCGATTCGGTCGACAAAATCGGTAAAGTTTACCATTTTCGTTTACCCCCGACCGCGAAGGAACGCCGATGATTCTCTCCGGACTCGAAATTGAAAAAGAAATTGCGAATGGAAATATCGTCGTCGAACCGTTCGACCGTTCGCGTTTGAACCCGAACAGCTACAACCTGCGTCTTCACCACGAACTGCTCGTCTACGACGGGCCGACGCTCGACATGAAGACGCCGAACTCCTACCGCGAACTCGCGATTCCGGAGGAAGGCCTCCTTCTCGAACCCGGCAAAGTTTACCTAGGCCGCACGGTCGAGTACACCGAAACGAAAACGCTCGTTCCGATGTTGGAAGGCCGTTCGTCGGTCGGTCGCCTCGGATTGTCGATTCACATCACCGCCGGTTTCGGCGACGTCGGATTTAAAGGCTTTTGGACCTTGGAACTCCACTGCGTCCAGCCAATCCGCGTCTACGCCGGCGTCGAGATTTGCCAAATTTACTATCACACCATCGAAGGCGACTACGTTCCCTACGACGGCGGCAAATACCAAAATAATCGCGGCGTTCAAGCCAGTATGATGTACCTCGATTTCGAAGACGCGAAAAAATCGGCCCGACGCTGACCTCGGTCGGCGGTTCGCGCTTCGAACCTAGCGTTTCGCTTTGTTTTCGCGACAAAGCGAGGATTTCGCCCCACTAACCTAAAAACGCTTGTTGTTTAATATAATGTCTGTTATTTCCGAGACTGCTGCGCAAACGATGATTAAAAAGAAAAATCCCGAAACGGCGATCGAAACGATCGAATATATCGTCAAACGAGACGGCCGCCGCGCGCGCTTCGCCCCGGAAAAGATCGGCGCCGCCATTCAAAAGGCGTTCGTCGCGACCGGGCAGCCGCAACCGAACGAATATGTTGAAACGTTAACCGCCAAAGTCGCGGCGCGCGTCGTCGACGCCGGATTTGTTTCCCCCGAAGTCGAAGACGTCCAAGACTGCGTCGAATCGGTGTTGATCGAAAACGGGCACGTCCGCACCGCTCGCAATTATATGGCGTACCGCGCCGAGCGCACCCGCGTTCGCGAACTCGGTTCCCGCCTGATGCGCACCTTTGAAGACATCACCTTCAAAGACGCGAAAACGAGCGACGTCAAGCGCGAAAACGCCAACGTCAACGGCGACACCGCGATGGGGCAGATGCTGAAATACGGTTCCGAAGGCGCCAAGGAGTTCTTCCACAAGTTCGTCCTGAAGCCGGAGCACTCGCGCGCCCACATCGAAGGCGACATTCACATTCACGACCTCGATTTCTACACGATGACGACGACGTGTTGCCAAATCGACTTGATTCGCCTCTTCAAGAACGGTTTCGGCACCGGTCACGGCGTCCTGCGCGAACCGAACGACGTGCAGTCCTACGCCGCGCTCGCCTGCATCGCGATTCAGTCGAATCAAAACGACCAACACGGCGGCCAGTCGATCGTCAACTTTGACTACGGCCTCGCGCCGGGCGTTATCAAGACGTTCCGTCGCCTCTACCGCGACAACCTCGCCAAAGGCGTCGCGTTTTCGACCGGTTCGAGCGCGCCCGTCGCCGCCGACCTGAAAGCTCTGCACCGCGAAATTTTCGATTCCGGCGTCGAGTTGAAGCTCGAAGAGCGCGACGCGTTT
>JAFTUJ010000499.1 GCA_017466305.1 Thermoguttaceae bacterium | reverse complement strand
TCGCGCCCCGTCGGTTTCCGCCCCTTTTCGCGCGTCGTCGTTTTCCGCCCCTTTTCGCGTCTCGCGATTAAATATCGGATCGTTTTTCATTCAGTTAAGCCTTCTCTCTCGGCGCGCTCGTTTGTCGTTCTTCTTCTCGACTTTTCCCTTTATTTTAAACGCAAACCGCGTCGACGTTCAACCCCGAAACGTCGATATGTCGCCAAAAATCGCGACCGCCTTCTTTGTTTTCGCGCAAAATCGACAATCTCGCTCCATTTTTCGCCGCCCCGCCAACTTGCGCCGCTCGCCCAGCCTTTTTATTCTCGCCGTTTTCTCGCCGTTTTCGCGCCGTTTTCGCGCCGTCGTTCCTTTTTTCCGCGTTTTCCTCCAAATTGAAGCGGAAAGAAAAGTCGCGCCTCTTTTATTTTGCCGCAAGTTCGTTATAATATTAACGACGGTTCGAGCGTTCGCGCCGCGACGCCGACCATTATTCTCGCTCAAAAATCAACAACCGCCCTTTTTTTCAAAAAATCGCCCTATGACGTCCCCCGACAAGCCGCTCGACGCCGCGTTCTCCGAACTCGACGCTTACGATTACGAGCTTCCGGAGCGTTTGATCGCTCAAACGCCCCGCCCCGACCGCGCTTCAGCCCGAATGATGGTCGTCGACCGCGCGACCGGAACCTTCCGCCATCGCCGCGTTCGCGATCTTCCGGAATATTTGCGTCCGGACGACGTTCTCGTTTTAAACGACGCTAAAGTCTTGCCGGCGCGCTTGATCGGTCGCCGCGCCGAGACGCGAGGCCGTTGGGAAGGGCTCTTTTTGCAATTCGATCCGCGCGGTTTTTGGGAGATTATGTCGAAGACGCGCGGCAAGTTGCGCCCGGGTGAAAAAATCGAACTCGAAAATCCGGACGGAAGCGGACTTACGCGTTATTTGGAAGTCGTCGGACGCACCGACGCGAAGACGATGATCGTCAAGCCGTTGACGGAAGAAGGCGAAGATTCGATCGACTTTCTCGACAAAGTCGGTTGGGTTCCGATTCCGCCGTACATTCGCGGAGGTCGGATGACGCCCGCCGACCGCGAGAATTATCAAACGGTGTACGCGTCGAAACCGGGCGCCGTCGCCGCGCCGACCGCCGGTCTCCACTTCACTAAAGAGCTGCTCGACGAGATTCGCTCGATCGGCGTCGCCGTTTGCCCGACGACACTTTACGTCGGCGCCGGCACCTTCAAGCCGATTACCGCCGACCGCTTGGCCGATCATCAAATGCACTCGGAAGTCGCCAACCTTTCGGAAGCGACCGTTCAAACGATCGAAGAACGCAAAGCGCGCGGCGGTCGGGTTTTCGCGATCGGAACGACGTCGGTTCGCACCCTCGAATCGGCCGCGAACGCGCTTCCGGACGGCTCGATCGACTCGACCGGGCTGAACCCGAACCAGCTCGCGCCCTTCTCCGGCCCGACGAACCTCTTCATTCGCCCGCCGTACCGCTTCAAAGTCGTCGACGCGATGTTGACCAACTTCCACCTGCCGAAGTCGACGCTCGTCATCCTCGTTCGAACGTTCGGCGGCGACGACCTGCTGAAGCGCGCTTACGAAGAGGCGATCGCGGAAGATTATCGCTTTTACAGTTACGGCGACGCGATGTTGATCGTTTAAAACGACTTAGCGCGCTTCCCGACCGTCGTTTTCCCTCGACCTTAACCTCGGCGAACGTTCGACGCTTCAACGCGTCGTTCGTTTGTCGTTATTATTAATATAAGAGAACGCAAAATGGCCGCCGACTCCCAAAACGTCAAAAAAATCGCCGCCGACTCCCCGGAAAAACAAAGCGGCTCCTCCTTAGGAACGATTATTCGTTTCGGTCTAATCGCCGTATTGGTCGGCGTTATCGCGAAACCTTACCTCTTTAAGACGTCGGAACCGGCGAAAGCGCAATCGTTCCAAATCGCCGGCGAGACGATGGGCACCGTTTGGACCGCGACCGTCTGCGCCGACGCGCAAACGCTTACCGAAAAAGACCTTACCGTCGACGCGGCGGCCGAGCCCGCCAAGTCTTGCGAAGAGTTGTTGCAACGTTTCATTCAAAAACAGCTCGACGCGGTCGATCTCGCCGCCTCGACCTTCAAACCGGAATCGGATATTTCCCGCTTCAACGCGTCGCAATCGACCGAGTGGTTCCCGGTCTCCGAAACGACGGCGCAAATCGTTCAAATCGCGCTCGACGTCGCGCAAAAGACCGGCGGCGCCTTCGACCCGACCGTCGCGCCCCTCGTCGACCTTTACCGCTTCGGCCCGAACAAAGCGCCGCTCGTCCAATTCCCCTCGGACGCGAACATCGCTAAACGCCTTGAAAACGTCGGTTACAACAAGCTCGAAGTTCGTTTGGAACCGGAGCCGGCATTGCGCAAAAGCGTCCCGGGTTTGACGCTCGACCTCTCCGGCGTCGCTAAAGGGTTCGCCGTCGACCGCGTCGCGCAAGCGCTCGAAGACCAAGGGTTGACCGATTACCTCGTCGAAGTCGGCGGCGAAACGCGTTGCGGCGGTCAAAAAACGCGTTTCGACTTAGACTCCAACGCTTTAGTGCAAACGCCTTGGCGTCTTGGAATCGAAGCGCCGGAAATCGCGCGCGACGGCCAACGATATATCCCGCGCCCCTATCGCGCCGTTGTTTTCAACTCCGTCGTCCCCGCAACGCCGGCTTCCGACGCGGCGGCTTCCGATTCCGCGAAACGCCCGAACACGGCGCTCGCGACAAGCGGCGACTATCACAACTACCGTCAAATCGGCGATTTACGTTTCTCACATATCGTCGATCCGCGCTCCGGCAAGCCGACCGAAATCGTCGACGTCGGCGCGCCCGCGCCCGGCGAACGTCTCGGCGCGGTCTCGGTCGTCGCCGAAAATTGCGCCGAAGCGGACGCGTTCGCGACGGCCTTCTTCGTCTTAGGCGAAAAAGAAGGAATCGCGTTGGCCGATAAACTCGGCGTCGCGGTCCTTTACGTCTTCCGCTCCGACGATTCCGCGCTCGAAATTCGCGACGTCGCTTCGCAAGCGTTCCAAACGAACGTCGAATCCGAACTCCTCCCCTCGGACGCGCCGGCCGACGAGCCCGCGACGCAAGAAAAAGCGCAATCCGACGCCAAGTAACGACGCGACGCGACGTCGCGCCGCTTCCTAATTCAACGCAAACCTTATCCGCGCTCAACTTCCGGAGTTTCGTTAATGTCCGATTCGTCGCCGTTTTCCCGCCTCGTTATTCGAGCGTCCGCCGGCTCGGGCAAGACGTATCAACTGAGCGCGCGTTACTTGCGTCTCCTGCTCGAAGGCGCGCCGGTCGACTCGATTCTCGCGACGACGTTCACTCGCAAAGCGGCGGGCGAAATCCAAGACCGCATCCTCGCGCGACTCGGAAACGCCGCCCTTTCTCCGGAAAACGCCGCCGCGCTCTCGGCGCAACTTTACGACGGCGACGCTAACGTCTTATCGCAAGAGCGTTTGCGTTCGCTCGCCGTCGACGTTGTTCGTTCGTTGCATCGTCTGCGAATCTGCACGCTCGACGCGTTCTTTATGCAGATCGCGGGCGGTTTTGCGTTCGAAATCGGCCTCCCGCCCGGTTGGCGCATCGTCGAGGACGTCGACGACGCCCGCCTCCTCCGGCAAGCGATTCAAGCGTCGTTCGCGCATTCGCAAACGCAAAACGCCGTCCAATTAACGCGCCTCCTCTTTAAGGGCGACCTGCGCCGCTCGATTGAAAACCAACTTTCGGAAATCGTCGAGGAAACGTTAAGTCTCTATTATCAAACGACTTCCGACGCTTGGACGCGTTTAAAGGCGCCTTGGCGTTCCGTTTCTCCCGAGGAACTCGCGCAAGCCGTCGCTTTTCTCGCAGCCGCGCCCCTTCCGACGACGAAAACGGGCAAACCGAACTCCAATTACGTCAAAGCTTTAGCGAAACTGGTCGGTTTCGCTAAAGCGCAAAATTGGAGCGAATTTTTGAAGCAAACGTTGACGCAAACGACGCTTCGCGGAGAACGAACGTACTACAAAGCGGAATTCGACGACGCTCTCGCCGCGCCGATCGAGCGTCTCGCCGCGTTCGCCAAGGCGAAGGTTCTCGCCGACGTCGCGTCGCAAACCCGGGCGACTTGGATCGCGTTGAACTCGATTTCCGGCTTTTTTCAGCGTTCGAAGTTGGAGGAAAACGCCTTCCGTTTCGACGACTTAACGCGAATTTTGGCGCGCCTTCAATGGGAAAACCGTTTCCGCCAAATCGTTTACCGCCTCGACGCGAAAACGTCGCACCTCCTTCTCGACGAATTTCAAGACGCGTCGTTCGGCCAATGGACGATTCTTAAACCCTTTGCGGAAGCGATCGTCGAACGCGACGACGCCGCGAAGCGCCGCGCCCTTTCCGCCGCTTCGTCGCCAAAACCGACGCCCCTTTTCGACGCGCTCGACGACGGCCTTCTCGACGCCGCGTCCAATAACGCAACCGCCGACGTCGCCGAAACTTCCGTTCGTTCGGAAAGCTCCGGTCGCGGTTCCTTTTTTTGCGTCGGCGACGTCAAACAAGCGATTTACGGTTGGCGCGGCGGCGTCGCCGAAATTTTCAACGAAATCGAATCGTCGTTACCCGGCGTCGAAACGGCGGAGCTGACGCTGAACTGGCGCAGTTGCCCGACGGTGATCGAAACGGTCAACCGACTTTTCTTGCCGTTAACGCAAAACCCGTTGTTTCAATACGATACGGACGACGCGCCCGGTTCGCCGCAAGCTCGCAAAAAGCGCGCGATTATTAAAGCCGTCGAAAATTGGAGCCGACGCTTCACGACGCATCAAACGGCCCCGTCGAACGCCTCGAAACTCGGTTATTGCGCGCTGGAAGTCGCGCCGCTCGTCGACGATTCCGGCGTCCTCCCCGACTTCTCCGCCCTTCCGATCGACGCGACCGAAACTAGCCCGCTCGCTTCCGAAACCGCCGTCGATTCGAACGTTAACGCGACGCCGCCCCTCCAAAACGACGCCGCGACGCAAAACCTTCTCGACGCGTTCGACGGCGAAACGGACGACGAGTCCGACGGCTTTGCGACGGAGCGTCGTTTCGGAACGATTTCGCAAAAACAAGCGACGCTCGCCTACGCGGTCGCCCGAGTCGTTCGTTTGCGTCGCGAATTTCCGAACGCGACGATCGGCGTCTTGACGCGCACCAACAAATTAATCGTCAAATTCATCGCCGCGCTCAAAAAACAAGGCGTCGACGCGAGCGAAGAAGGCGGCGCGCCGCTCACCGACGCTCCTTCGGTAAACGCCGTTCTTTCGGCGCTTACCCTCGCGTCTCACCCGGGCGATCTCGTCGCGAAATACAACTTGGCGACCGTCGCACCCCTCGCGGAACGTTTCAACCTAACGACGCAAAATTACGCCGACGCCGCGACAAGCCGTCGCGTTTCCTTGCATATACGACGCCGCGTCGAAACGGAAGGTTTGGGACGCTTTGTCGCAGAAACGGCCGACCTCCTCTTCCCGCTCTGCGACGCCCGCGGTCGCGAACGGCTCGAAAAGCTTATCGAACTTGCGTTTAGGTATCAAGAAAGCGAACCGGACGTCCGGCTCGACCGCTTTATCAAAACGGTTCGCGAGACGAAAATCGAATCGCCGTCCGACGCGACGCTCCGAGTGATGAGCCTTCACAAGTCAAAAGGACTCGAATTCGATATCGTCGTCCTTCCGGAGCTCGACGCGCCGCTCGACCGTTTCCGTTCGTCCTTCGTCGTCGGGCGCAAAACGCCGACGTCGCCGATCGAAACGGCGCTCCGCAGCGTTCCGCAGGACGTCCAAAACCTTTTGCCGCAAGAGTTTCAGCAACTTTTTGCAGACGCGTTGACGGAGCGTTTCGAGGAAGCGCTTTGTCTACTTTACGTCGCCGTTACCCGCCCGGTTCGTTCGTTGATCGCGATCGTTTCGCCGAAAAAGAACGCTTCGCAAACCCCGAGTTTTGCGTCGATTTTGCGCGCCGGTCTCGCTCCGAACGCGCTCGTTTTTCCGGAGGGGTCGCCTTTTTACGGCAAAGCGCAAATCCTTTTCGAATCGGGAGTTAAAAACTGGTCGCAGTTCGACGCGCCGTCGAAACCGGCTTCGCCGACGCCGCGCGTTCGTTCCGTTGGCGAACCGTTGGCGCTTCCCGCGCCGCGACCGTCCGTCGCCCCCACCGCCCACACCGCAACCGCCGCAACCGCC
>JAFTUJ010000498.1 GCA_017466305.1 Thermoguttaceae bacterium | reverse complement strand
GTCGCGTCTCAACGCGCCGTTCGAGCGCCGTTGTTAATGTTAATTAATATATTGACGTTAATATATTGGCGTTATCAATTAATATATAAGGTATTGACGTTTATTAATATATAAGGGGAAAAACGACCGTCGCGACGGCGGACGCAAGGCGTTGGCGCCGCGCCGTCAAAACGGGTTGTGAACGTCGATCGGGCCTTCCGGGAAGGTTTCGTCGCTTAGTTCGCGGTACATCGGGCAGTTCGACTGCATATGAATCGGGAGTTCGCGGTCTTTCCACATGATCATCGAATCGTTCGGGAGGCTCCAACCGTTCCGTTCGTAAAACGGGACGAGCGGTTCGCGGCAAAAGAGGACGGCGAACGGGTACCCGAGCGCGGTCGATTCGGCGAGCGCGACGTCGAGGAGGCGCGTCGAGAGGCCGGTTTTGCGAAAGTCCGGCGCGACCGAAACGCCCTGGACGCCAGCGACCGCGTACCGCCAATTCCAGCAGGTCGTGACGGTGCGCTCGACGACGGCGACGTGTCCGACGACGCGAAAATCGACGCCGTTCGATTTCGGCGATTCCGGCGATTTCGGCGATTCCGACGATTCCGACGATTCCGACGTCGCGGACGAAACGCCGGGCGACGAACCGCTTAACGGCGCGGGCAAGGGAACGGTCGCGAGGACGGTGCGAACCGGGCGGGCGTCGTGCCAAGCGCGGCGCGTTCGGAAAATATCCGCCCAATTCGGGAACGTTTCGACAAGGAAACGGCGAATTTCGCGATCCAGCGTCGCGTCGATTTGCGATTCGTCGAGCGTTTGAATCGTTGCGGATTCGACCATTGGCGGGCGCTTTCTTGCGGATAAAAATTAGAAGAATGAAACTTCGCGCGAGCGAGGGACGACCGACGTCGGGACGTTTTTACCGACGCTTGACATTTTACGTCTTTTATCGATTTGCAAAAGAGGCGAACGGCCCAATTTGCGATTTTTTCTTAAAATATTGCCGAAAGATTGACCGATAGGGCTTGATTCTATCGGATTTCGGGGGTATTATTAAACCGTCGACGCCAATTTTGTCGAACGCAAATTTGGGGGAGAACGTTTGACGACCGAACGAAAAACGTTTGGGACGACGAAGAGCGGTTCCGCTTTCGGCGCGACGAAAGCCGCCGTTTTTAATCGTCGAGACCGTTCGAAAGAATATTTCGACGTCGAGGAAAAGAGCGCGCGTTCGCGGGCGTTTTTTATCGACGTTCATTTTTTGACAAATTTACTTTAGGAGAGCTGAAATGGCCGCTATTGTTAATGCCGAATCTTGCGTCGCTTGCGGCGCCTGCGTCGACGCCTGCCCGTGCAACGCGATCGAAGTTCAAGACGTCGCCGTCGTTAACGACGATTGCGCCGGTTGCGGCGCTTGCGTCGACGCTTGCCCGACCGGCGCGATCACCGTCGAGTGAGTTTCGAACGTTGACCGCGTCGACGTAAGGAGGCGCGGTTAGCGAACGCGAACGCGAACAAAAAACGCCGAAAGAAACGGCTCGTTTGAAGCGAAACGAGTCGTTTCCCGGCGTTTTTTGCGTTAATATTGGCAAGGTGGGTAGAATAGAGAAAATAGAACGGCTAGTCGCAAAAACGGGGGGAAAGCGTCTTGGGAATTAAGGGAAACGAAAACGGGAAAAAATCGGGGGGGAGCGCGGTTTGGCGAGCGTTGGCGAACGCGGCGAACGACGCGAGAAAAAAGAGCGTCGAACGGTTTAAAAACGGCGCGACGAGCGGAAATAGAGAAAATAGCGCGACGAGCGAAGATTGCGAAACGAGCGAAGACGACGAAAATAGCGGAAATAATGGAAATGGCGGAAATCGCGAAATATCCGTCGCGTTGAACGACGAGAAGAAACGTTGCGCGACGCGAATTTGGGAGGAAAAAAAGAACGAAGCGGAAAACGTCCTAACGAATCCGGCGGAAGCGCGTTCCGTCGTCGCGAATTTTCAACAATGGCTTGAAAGATTTGCGACGACGAAAAATTGGGCGACGCGAACGAGCGCCGCGACGTTCGACGGCGTAAAAACGCTTTTCCGCGCGCTTCAAGCGACTTTTGGCGGCGAGTATCGCGGATTCTCGAAAAAAACGCTCGTCGCGTTGACCGCCGCCGCGCTCTATTGCGTCGCGCCGATCGACGCGCTTTTAGATTGGATTCCGGTTTTGGGGCTTTGCGACGATCTTTTTGTCGTCGCGGTCGCGTTGAAGACGTTTGCCGCCGAGACGCGAGCGTTCCGACGTTGGGAGCGAATCAAGACGGCTCGCGAGCTTTTTAGCGGCGGCGCGCGTCGATTGGCGGCGATCGAGCGCGTCGTTCTTTGTCCCGGTTGGCAGTCGGAGGAGGCTCCCCTCGACGAAATCGTCGAGATATTGCGACCGATTTTTCCGCGAGCGACGTTCGAGCGATATTGTTGGCCGTCGAACGTTCCTTGGAAGACGGCGCGCGATTACGTCGACGGGGACGGCGTCGAACAGTTGGCGCAATTTACGGCGACTTTGCCGACTAAGCCGGCGAAAATCGCGTTGATCGGGCATTCGTTGGGCGCGCGGGCGACCGTTCGAGCGTTGGCGCGGCGGGCCCGAAGCGGAGAAGCGGCGTTTGGCGCGGCGTTTTTGTTGGGCGCGGCGGTCGACGCGGACGAGTCGGAACTCGGAACGGCGGCGCGCGGCGTCCTCGAACCGCTCGGCAACTTTTTCGCGGCTTCGGATCGCGTTCTAAAGTACGCTTATCAAACGGCGGAGGGAAAACGACCGTTAGGTTTGCGCGGCGCGGAGAGAAAATGGGATAATTACGTCGATTGCGAAGTTGCGGGAAACGACGAGTTTTGGCTGGAGTTTGGCGAAAACGCGGCGACGGCGGCGGCTTGGTTGGGAAATAAGGCGCTTTGGACAAAATTTCCGCTTTCCGCGGACGTCGCGGCGAAGGCGATGGAAGCGTCGCGACATTGTTTTGCGCAGTACGCGACGTTCTTGCGAAGCGTTTTTGAAGAAGATTGCGGCGGCGCCGACGCGCTTGACGTCGCGTTGGCGCCGCGAAAATAGGGGGACGGCGCCGACAAAACGTCGAGGTCGGCGACCGTCGGAGCGCGATTAAGGAACGACGACGCGCGTTCGGAAGCTGACGACCGGCGCCGCGGCGGTCGACGTCGACGCGGTTTCGGCGACCGACGGCGTTGGGGCGTTAGGCGCGGTTGGGGAGGGCGCCG
>JAFTUJ010000497.1 GCA_017466305.1 Thermoguttaceae bacterium | reverse complement strand
CGTTTTTGAGGAAGCGGCGGGGGAAAACGGCGTTCGCGAGCGCGTCGAGCGAATTTTCGCGTTGAGAGTTGTTGTGAAAGTTGCGCAAATTAGAGGGATCGCCGCGAGCCTTCCCGACGGTCGGTTGGACAATCGCGAGTTGGCGCGAGTTTTCCCCTTTTGGACGGAGGAGAAAATTCGACGCAAGCTCGGGATCGCGACGCGACCGATAACGGCGGAAAACGAAACGGCGCTCGATCTCGGCGTCCGGGCGGCGGAGCGGCTCCTCGAAGCCGGAATCGCGACGCCGGACGAGATCGATTTTGTCGTTTTTTGCACCCAGTCGCCCGATTATTTCTTGCCGTCGTCCGCTTGCGTCATGCAGAATCGGCTCGGACTGCGGCGCGAGTGCGGCGCGTTCGACATAAACCTCGGCTGCAGCGGGTACCCTTACGGCCTTTCCGTTTGCAAGGGGCTGATCGAGACCGGCGTCGCGAAGAAAGTTCTCTTCGTAACCGGCGAAACGTACTCGAAATACATCAACGCCGAAGACCGGGCGACGCGGCCCCTTTTCGCGGACGGCGCCTCCGCGACGCTCCTCGAAGCGGTCGAAGTCGACGCCGCGACGAACGACGTTTGGAGCGGAGCGCCGACGGTCGGCCCGTTCGAGTTCGGAACGGACGGTTCCGGCGCCGAGATGTTGATCGTTCCGGCGGGCGCGGCGCGGAAACCGTCGACGCCCGAAACGGCGGTTCCGACGCTCGACGCGTTCGGCGGGTTCCATTCGGAAGACCAGCTCTTTATGAACGGGCCCGGCGTTTTTAATTTTTCGGTCGACGTCGTTCCGGCGTTGACGAAGCGGCTCGTCGCGGAAGCTGAAAAGCGCGGCGTCGGAATCGACGCGTTCGTTTTTCACCAAGCGAACAAGTTCATGCTCGACCGCCTGCGCGACCTTTGCGAGCTCGACGAAGCGCGCTTTTTCAACGATATGACGGAGCGCGGCAACACCGTCTCGAGCAGCATACCGATCGCGATGATCGACGCGACCGCCGCCGGGCTCTTGAAACCGGGCTCGGTCGCCTTGCTGGTCGGATTCGGCGTCGGGCTCTCTTGGGGCGCGTGTTTCGTTCGCCTTCCGGAGAACTTCGAAGTCGTTCCGCTCGATTGACGGCGGCGAAAGCGGCGAAAAAAGCGGCGCGTTAGCGGCTTATTAATATATATTGACACACGAACGAAAAAAACAACCGAACCAACAGTTGGAAACGGCGAAAAAATGAGCGAATCGACCGGCAAACCCGCCAAGGCTTGGGGGGGCGTCTTCACCGAAGCGACCGACGCCCGGATGGAAAAATTTTCCGAAAGCATTAGTTTCGACAGCCGAATGCACGAGCAGGATATTCGCGGCTCGATCGCGCACGCTCGGATGCTCGCCGACGTCGGGATTCTGACGGCGGACGAGTTCGCCGCGATCGAGCGCGAACTGACGGCTATCGAGGCGCGAATCGTCGCGGGCGATTTCGAATACTCGATCTCTAAAGAAGATATTCACATGCATGTCGAAAGCGCGCTGATCGAGAAACTCGGCGACGTCGGGCGCAAACTGCACACCGCGCGGAGTCGCAACGACCAAGTTTCGACCGACTTCCGTCTTTGGATTCGCGACGCGATCGACCGTCTCGACGTTCTTCTCGCCGACCTGCAACGGGCGTTTGTCGGGCGTTGCGACGGCGATTTCGACGTCGTCGTTCCGGCGTACACGCACACGCAGCGCGCGCAACCGGTCTTGGCGCCGCACATTTGGCTCGCTTACGTCGAAAAACTCCAACGCGACCGCGAGCGCTTGGCCGACTGCCGCAAACGCGTCAACTCGATGGGACTCGGCGCCGCCGCTTGCGCCGGAACGAGCCTTCCGATCGACCGAACGAAAACCGCCGAATATCTCGGGTTCGAATCGATCGCCGCGAACAGCGTCGACGTTTCGAGCGACCGCGATTTCGCCGTCGAGTTCGCGTTCGATATGGCGCAAATCGCGATTCACCTCAGCGGTTGGGCCGAAGACTGGATTTGGCATTCGACGGTCGAATTCGACTTCCTGCAACTCCCGCAAACGTTCTGCACCGGGTCGTCGATTATGCCGCAAAAGGTCAACCCGGACACGCTCGAACTGATCCGCGGGAAAACGGCGCGCGTCATTGGGAACTTGCAGTCGCTCCTCGTTTTGACGAAGGGCCTCCCGCTCGCGTACAACCGCGACCTGCAAGAAGACAAAGAGCCGATTTTCGACTCGTTCGACACGGTTGAAGCGTCGTTGGCCCTCGCCGCGCCGCTCGTCGCCGGAACGGTTTTGAAGCGCGAGTCGATCGCCGCCCGCATCGAGCGCGGGCACCTCGACGCGACGAGCTTAATGGAATATTTGATTCGACGCGGCGTTCCGCAACGCTCCGCGCACGGCGTCGTCGGTCGCTTGGTGCGAATCGGGCTCGACTCGGGCCGCGCGCTCGCCGAACTTTCGCTCGACGAAATGCGCGCCGTTTGCGACGCCGTCGACGAAGAAGTTTATAATTACCTCGGCGCCGCCAACGCGGTCAAGGCGATGAAGAGTTACGGCTCGACCGCGCCCGACCAAGTGCGGTTCCAAATCGACGCTTGGAAGGAACGCTTGGGCCTTTAATCGCGCCGTCCCGTCGGAAGCGGAGCGTCGGGGAACCGAACCGCGTCGCCGCTTCCGTCGATTTTTGAAAACCGCGCCGTTTTTGAACGCCGCGCCGTTTTGCGAAATTTTAACCCGTTTTGGGAGAACGTTTTATGTCCGACGCCGAACGTCCGGAAATGGAACCGCTCGACGAACTCGAACCGCTCGACGAATTGGAGGCGCCCGCCGACGTCGAACTTTGGACGCCCGCGACCGAAAAGCCGGGCGAAGTCGCGACCCGCGTCGTTTCCGACGCCGAGGCCGGTTGGCGGCTCGACCTTTTTCTCGCCGCGAAGTTCCCGCAATACAGCCGCGTCTTGCTCCGCAAAGCGATTCAAGCGGCGGACGGCGTCGCGGTCGACGGGAAACATGGGAAGCCGTCGGTCCGCGTGAAACCGGGCTCCGTCGTT
>JAFTUJ010000496.1 GCA_017466305.1 Thermoguttaceae bacterium | reverse complement strand
TCGTCCCGCCGGGCTTCACGTTCGACGCGTCGCCGCTCCAAAACGCCCAAAGAAGACGCGAACGCTCGACTAAAAAATCGCCCAGCGCCGCGTACTGCGCCGTTCGGTCGAGCGGTTCCCCGCGCCGCGTTAGCTCGATATTCGCCGCCGTCGGTTCGCTCTAGACGACTAAATCCGCCGACGCTAAATAACGCTCAAAATCGTCGAGTTCCGACGCCGACGCCGTTTTCCCCGTCCCCGGTTGCGTCGAAAAGTCGCGCCGATACTCCTCGACGCTCATCGGAAGAAGCGCGACCAACCGCAACGGCGACGTTTTGCCCCGAGCCGCCGCCTCCGCCCGCGCCTCCAACATTAGCTTCGCCGCGAGTTGATCGGCGCCGATCGCCAAACCGGTCGCGACGGAAATCGGCCGCCCATCCTCCTCCGCCGCCGCGACCAACGCCCGCGACGCCGTTCGCGCCGCCGACTCGACCGCCGTCAACGCCTCCGGAACAATATGCCGCCGCCCGGTAACGCCGACGAGAGGCGCCCCGGTCTTTTCCAATAGTTCGGCGAAATCGGTCGCCGAAAGAGTCCCTCGCGAAACGCCGAAAGCGGCAAACTCGGCGCAAACGTTAACATCGTTTCGTTCGCTCCGGTCGCCGCTTTCGTTAAAATCGCGATTATCGTTCGCGTTTATCGTCATTGCGCGTCTTTCAACGCCTCGCCGACGATCTCTTGCGCTTCCTTCATGATCTGCGCGAGATGCTCTTCGCTAACGAACGATTCGGCGTAAATTTTGTACGCCATTTCCGTCCCGGACGGTCGCGCCGCGAACCAGCCGTTTTCCGAGACGATTTTCAGCCCGCCGATTTCCGCGTCGTTGCCGGGCGCTTTGGTCAAGCGAGCGACAATCTTCGCGCCGGCGAGCGTTTCCGTCTTGACTTGATCCGGCGTCATCTTCTTGAGCGCCGCTTTCGTCGCGAGGGTCGCCGGAGCGTCGATTCGCGAATAATAAGGCGAGCCGAACTTTTCGGTCAATTCGGCGTACAAAACGCCCGGGTCTTTGCCGGTTTTCGCCAACATTTCGGCGGCGAGCAAGTTCAAAATAAGGCCGTCCTTATCGGTCGTCCAAACGGTTCCGTCGAAGCGGAGGAAACTCGCGCCCGCGCTCTCTTCGCCGCCGAAGCAGATTTCGCCGTTGAAGAGCCCCGGAACAAACCACTTAAAACCAACCGGAACTTCGATCAACTTGCGTCCCAGGTCGGCGACAACGGAGTCGATGATCGCGCTCGAAACGAGCGTTTTGCCGATTCCAAGGTCGGCGCTCCACGTCGGGCGATTTTTGATCAAATAATCGACGACGACCGCCAAATAATGGTTCGGGTTCATCAGCCCGACGCTCGGCGCGACGATCCCGTGTCGGTCGGAGTCCGGGTCGTTGGCGAACGCGATATCGAATTTGTCTTTCAAACCGATGAGGCCGCGCATCGCGTACGGGCTCGAGCAATCCATTCGGATTTTGCCGTCGCGGTCGATCGACATAAAGGAAAAGGTCGGGTCGATTTTATCGTTCACGACGGTAATGTCGAGCCCGTATTTTTCGGCGATCGGCTTCCAATACCCGACCGCGGCGCCCCCCAACGGGTCGACGCCGATGCGAATCCCGGCTTTGCGAATCGCCTCCATGTCGACGACGTTCGCCAAGTCGGCGACGTAATCGGCGACGTAATCGATTTCTTGCGTCGTCGGCGCGGCGAGCGCTTCTTCGAACGGAACGAATTTAACGTCGACGTTTCCGTTTTCGAGGAGCGCGTTCGCCCGATTTTCAATCCAGTTGGTAACGTCGAGATCGGCGCCGCCGCCGTTCGTCGGATTGTACTTGATTCCGCCGTCGGTCGGGGGATTGTGCGACGGCGTGATGATGATCCCGTCGCAGTAGTTCGCTCCGTTGGCGCGGTTGCCGGCCAAAATGGCGCGCGAAATCGCCGGCGTCGGGGCAACGCCGTTCTTTTCTTGGAGTCGCGTTTCGACGCCGTTGGCGGCCAAGACGCCGAGCGCGGTTTTTTGCGCCGCGTCGGAGAGGGCGTGCGTGTCTTTGCCGAGGAGCATAACGCTCGGCTCGCCGTTCGGGGCTTGCGTTCGGCGCCAGTCGACGATCGCCTGAACGATCTCCTTGATGTGCGCTTCGTTGAAGGACGCTTCGGACGCTTTTCCGCGGTGTCCGCCGGTGCCGAAGCGAACGCGCTCTTCCGGAACGCTCAAATTCGGTTGTTTTTCAAAATAATCGCGTTCCAACGCCGCGACGTCGATCAAATCGGACGGTTGCGTCGGGAGCCCGGCTCGTTCGTGAATCATAATGTTACGCTCCTTCCCTATTCGCGACAAAAGCCGCGCTTTTCAAAAATATTCAAACCAAGTCGCGCCGCCGAACGTCAACTCGCGCCGCCCGCGTTCTTTTTTCAACGCATTTCTAACGCATTATCAACACATTGCCAACGCATTTTCAACGCATTTTCAACGCATTATCAACACATTGCCAACGCATTTTCAACGCATTTTCAACACATTGCCAACGCATTTTCAACGCATTTTCAACGCATTAACGTTCGATAATCGCCAAAACAACGAACGCTTATAAGAACGCCGACGTTTCCGCCGACGCCGACGCTCGCGACAGCATTTTCCGCGTCGACGGCGCATAAAAGAACGCCGACGTTTCCGCCGACGCTAACGCCGTCAAGACGCGATTCGACTTTTTCTCGAAAACAATCTTCTCAATATTAATAAAGGGCATTAATATAAGGGCGAATTAATAAGGGCGAAAATTTCAACGCTCGAAAGAGGCCGACGTCGCGCCGTCGCCGACGCGTTCCGCCTATTTCCGCCCGCGACGCTTGCTCTCGTATTGGAACG
>JAFTUJ010000495.1 GCA_017466305.1 Thermoguttaceae bacterium | reverse complement strand
CAAACCGCCGAAAAACCGGGTTACGCGATCATCGCCTCGTCTTGGGTTCTCGACGACGCCGATTGGGCGAAAGCCGTCGAAGCGTTAAAAGCGAAACATTCGGAAAAATTTAACGTCGTCGTTATCCGCAACGACGAAAATATGTTCGGCAAACTCCGCCAAGTTTTCCCGAAATACGCCTGTTTCGTCGTCAAACCGGAGGAGGCGAGCCGAGCGAATCTCGCGATGATTTGGCAAACGACGCGCGCCCTCGACGACGACCCCTACGGCGACGTAATTTGGGGAATTATTACCGGTTTTAACGCCGACGACGCGCTCCGAATGGCGCAAGTGGAAGACCGTCCGACGGTCAAAGCGGCGGGCGGAACCGCGATCAACCTCGACCTCTTCGAAGAAGGCGTTTGTTACGACGAAGGCGCCAAGAACCGCCGCCGCGTCAAGAAACCGGGCGCCCCGATGGAAGTTCTCGAAGACGCTCCGGACGACACGACCCGCGCCATCGCCGAATCCCTCGACGGCGCCCAGCTCTTCGTTACCTCCGGACACGCCACCCAGCGCAACTGGCAGATCGGTTACAACTACAAAAACGGCTATTTCGTTAGCAAAAACGGTCAACTGTACGGGAAACCGTCGACCGGCGAAGAACCGTTCGAAATTCACGCTTCCGGTTCGAAAATCTACCTCGCCAGCGGCAACTGCCTGATCGGCGATATCGACGGCCCGAACGCGATGGCGCTCGCCTACTTCCATTCTTGCAACGTCGACCAAATGGTCGGTTACGTCGTTCCGACTTGGTTCGGTTATATGGGTTGGGGGACGCAGGGCTATTATCTCGGTCAACCGGGCCGCTTCACCGTCGCGGAAGCGTTCTTCGCGAACAACCAAGCGCTTCTTTACCTCCTCGACCAAAAAGCGAAGGGCGAAATGGAGCTTCCGGCGCAATTCTTCCGCGGCCTCAATTACGACCGCGACGTTTTCGTCCTTTACGGCGACCCGGCTTGGCAAAACGCGTTGGCCGAGCAAGAATCCGGTTGGGCGCAAACGTTAAAATCGGAAAAAACGGAAGACGGACGCACCCTCTGGACGCTGACGATCGAGCCGAAAAACGGCGCGAAAACGTTCAACTTCGACGCGTCGAAGGGCTCGGAGTACAACAACCGCCCGTTCGTCCAACTCTTCCCGACCCGCGTCGCCGACGCAAAAGTCGTTTCCGGCGCGGAGTTTAACCCGGTCGTCGTCGACAACTTTATCCTCGTTCCGCAATCGGAAAAGTCGACGACCGGCGAAGCGTTCACGATTCAAGTTTCGACCCGTTGACGTTCGCCCCGCCGCCTCGACCGTTCCAACCGCGTTAACCGTTAAAGCCAGCCTAAACCGTTTAAACCGTTTTGTCGTCGCCGACGCCGTTAACGTTTTTATCGGTTAGCGCAATTTTAACGCAGCTTTCGTCGTCGCGCCGCGTCTTTTCGCTCGACGCGGCGACGACGGCGTTTCGCTCTTTTTCCCGCTCCCCCCATTTTAACGGAACTCCGCCATGTTCGCCGCTCGTTTCCCCCGCCTCGTCGCCGCGACAACCGCCGCTTTTCTCGCCGCCGCAACGTTCCTTCCGACGTTCGCCGCCGCGCAAGACGCCCCCGACGCCGCTTCAATTGGCAAAACCAATAAAACCGACAAAATCGCGCAAGTCGACGCAAAGCGCCCGTTTCGCGGCGTTTGGGTCTCGACCGTCGGGAACATCGACTACCCGTCCAAGCCCGGTTTGAGCGCCGACCGCCTCCGCGCCGAAGCCGACGCCCTCCTCGACCGCGCCGCCGAACTGCGCTTAACCGCCGTCGTTCTTCAAGTTCGACCGATGGGGGACGCGCTTTACCGCTCGAAAATTTACCCGGCGTCGAGTTTCGTTTCCGGCAAACAGGGCGTCGCGCCGGACGGCGATTTCGACCCGCTCGCCTATTGGGTCGACGGCGCGCACCGTCGCGGCCTGCAGCTGCACGCTTGGGTCAATCCTTACCGCGTTACGACCGGCGCGGCCCAGCGGAAAAATCTCGCCGAAACGAACCCCGCCGTTCTTCACCCGGAATGGACGTTCGAGCGCGACGGCAAAGTTTACCTAAACCCCGGAATCGCCGAAGTCCGCCGACTCGTTATCGCCGGAATGGTCGAAATCGTCGAAAATTACGACGTCGACGGGATTCACATCGACGACTATTTTTACCCGGCGCGCGACATGACGGAAGACCTCGAAACGTTCCGCCGTTTCCCCCGCGACTTTCACGACGTCGAAGATTGGCGCCGCGACAACGTCGACATTCTCATTCGCGACGCCGGCAAGGCGATTCGGGCGGCGCGCCCCGGCGTCGTTTGGGGCGTTAGTCCGGCGGGAATTTGGGCGAACAAGTCGAGTCATCCGCTCGGGAGCGACACGCGCGGCAACCAATGTTATTTCAACCTTTACGCCGACGTCCGGCATTGGGTGAAGAGCGAATGGATCGACTACGTTACGCCGCAAATCTATTGGCACATCGGGTTCGAGATCGCCGAATTTAAGACGCTCGTCGACTGGTGGTCGGACGTCGCCGAAGGAACCGACGTCGCGCTTTACATCGGAACGGCGGCGTACCGCGTCGACCCGAACTCGAAGACGCCCGCTTGGCGCGATCCCGCCGAATTAACCCGCCAACTCGACTATATGGCGACGAAAGAGCGCGTCGACGGTCAAATTTTCTTCACCGCGCGCAGTCTCGCCCCAGGTAAACCGGCGTCGGCGGCGCTCGAAGCCTATTCGACGGAACATTGGCAAGCGCCGCGCCCAAAACAAGCCTCAAAAACGGAAGAAACGTCAAAAACCAAACCAACCGCGACGCTCGGCGGTAAAACCGGCAACGGTTCCGGCGCGGCCCAGTCGAGGCAAGCGGCAAAACCGACGACGCCGTTTCAACCGCCAAAACCGGCAACGTTTCCGGCGCGGCCCAGTCGCGGCAAGCGGCAAAACCGACGACGCCGTTTCAACCGCCAAAACCGGCAACGTCGCCTTTCCTTAACCGCCCCAAAGCGCGTTTTCATTGAAACCGACAACGCGCTTTTTGTTTTTCTGCAACTAAATCAATTCTCGAGCTTGCAAT
>JAFTUJ010000494.1 GCA_017466305.1 Thermoguttaceae bacterium | reverse complement strand
CCGGTTTGCGTCGTTTGTCGACTTTGCGTCGCCGACCCGGTTTGCGCCGTTTGCCGACTTTGCGTCGCCGAACCGGTTTGCGCCGATTGCCGATTTTGCGTCGCCGACCCGGTTTGCGCCGTTTGCCGACTTTGTGTCGCCGACCCGGTTTGCGCCGATTGCCGACTTTGCGTCGCCGACCCGGTTTGCGCCGATTGCCGACTTTGCGTCGCCGACCCGGCTTGCGCCGATTGCCGACTTTGCGTCGCCGACCCGGCTTGCGCCGATTGCCGACTTTGCGCTAACGCCGTCGGTTGAGTCGCCGTCTCGCTAAAAAACGCGGCGACAACGCCCAACGCCAACGCCGCGACGCTTCGCCGCCAAACGTCTTTCGCCGCCGTTCGTCTCGTTAAACTCGACGCGTTTTCCGCAAATTCGCGCATTTTTCCTCCCGACGCGGTCGTCCCGCTCGCCCTTGCCCGTTTTAGTCCAAAAAAATAAGAAACGCCGTCCGTTTGAACGCGCGTTTCTTAGTAAAATTGTCGTCTTCGTTCGCTTTCAAGCAAGCGTTCGCCGTCTCCAAACGCCGAAAATCGCCCGCTCCGAGCCGCGTTCGTTCGCCGCTTCGTTAAACGGCGCGACGCGTTCGGACGTTATTCCGCATTTCGCTCAAACTTTTCCGATTTTAACGTTTTTCGCGCTTTTACGCAACGCCGTTCGAACATAAGTTTTTACGAACCGCCGCTTACCGACGTTTCCCCAGCCTTCCAAATTGCCTATTTTGCGCCATTTTCCGCGTCGACCGTTTCCCGACCGGCGTTCTCCGCGTCGCGCTCGTTTCCTTTCGGAACGTCGCTCGACGCTTCGTTCGCCGCGTCGCTTACCGCGTCCGAACGGCGATACGCTTCGGATTCGCTCGAAAGATAAAGCGTTTCGACCGCGTTTTCACTATTTTCGCTATTTTTGCTATTTTCGCCGTTTTGGTCGTTTTCGCCGATCGGCGCGACCGCCGCAATCGTCGCGACCGTCTTTTTTCTCGCTCCGCGCCCGCCCTTCGACTTCCCGCGTTTTTGCGTTTCGTCGACCTTTTTCTTCTTGCGGGACGTTTGGGACGCGACGATTTCGCCGTCTTGGGCCGCCTCGTCGCTTTCATTCGCCGTCGCGCTTTTCGCCAAAACTTCGCTCCGATAAACGGCGACGTCGGCGGGCGCTTCGATCCCAATACGCGTTTTATCGCCCCGAATGTCGACGACGACGATCGTTATATTTCCGTTGACGACGACGCTCTCGCCCTTTTTCCTCGAAAGCACCAACATTTGAATTTCCTTCCTCGAAACCGTTTTCTAAACGCTAAAACCAAAACGCTAACCGCAAACGTTTTCGTTCGTTTAAACGATTTCGGCGAAACTTTCCTTCTTTTCGCATCGGCGTCCTTTTTTCGCCGCGTTTAATCGCCGACGTTTCAAAAATCGCCGAACGCGGTCGCCGTCGTCGCGTCCAATTTTCAAAAAAAGCGAAAATTGGGCGGAATTCGCTCGACGTCCGCCGCGTCGTTTATAATTTTAGCGCCTTGTCAAGCGCCTACCAGCCAACTATAAAAGCAAAAACGCGAAAATAGCGGGAAAAAGCAAAAAATTTTGAAAAATTTGACGGTTGTTCTTATTTTAACGCAACAAGCGCCCGCGCCGCGTCGATTATTACCAACGACGGAACGTTCGGAAAGCGCCGGTTTTCCCGGTCGCAACGTTTTTTTCAAGCGACGTTTGCTTTCCCTTCGTTCCGAAACGCTCCCTTTTTCCCCGTCAACCGTCCTTCCCCAAACGCCCCGTTTTACGCCGCTCATGTCCGCGCCCGTTCGTTTTTTGCCCCTCGTCGACACGCACGCTCACCTGAATTTAGACGCTTTCGCCGCCGATCTCGACGACGTCGTCGCTCGGTCGCGCTCGGGTCGTTTCCCGGAAATCCGCGGACGTCGGGTCGAAGACGCGCTTTTCCGCCCGTTCGTCGCGGCGGCGGTTTGCCCGGCGGTCGACCTCGAAACGTCGTTGCGCTCGCTCGAACTGTCGCGCCGATTCGACGTTCTTTTCGCCGCGGTCGGAATTCATCCGAATCACGCCGCGTTAGCGGAACCGGGCGATTGGGAAGCGATCGAACGCCTCGCGCTCGCCGCCGTCGACGGCGACGTTAAAGCCGACGCAGCCAACGCAAACAGCGCAAACAGCGCAACCGACACAACCGACGCAAACTCCGGCGTTTCGTCGCCCCTCGACGGCGCCAAACTCGTCGCGGTTGGCGAAACCGGGCTCGACCGTTATTGGGACGACGCGCCGTTCGACGTCCAAAGCGCCCTTTTTCTTAAGCACCTCGAACTCGGTCGCCGAACCGGGCTCCCGGTCTTGATTCACAGTCGCGACGCGAACGACGATTTGGACGCCGTTTTGCGCGATTTTTACGCCGACGCCGCGCCCGCCGACGCTTCCGCTCCCTCCAATTCGCCCAATTTCCCCAATTCACCCAAATCAACGTCGCCCCCCCCGTCCCCCGGCGTCGTTCACTCGTTCAGCGGAACGCCGGAGCAGGCGCTCGCTTGGACGGAACTCGGCTTTTACCTCGGTTTCGGCGGGTTCGTTACTTACCCGAACCGCAAATTCGCCGAAATCGCGGAGGCCGCCCGAGTCGCGCCGCTCGACCGAATTTTGCTCGAAACGGACGCGCCCTTTTTGACGCCGCATCCGCTTCGAGGCAAGCTCGAACGGAACGAACCGTTGACGACCGCGTTCGTCGCCAAACGAATCGCCGAGTTGCGCGGTCTCTCGGTCGCCGACGTCGTTCGCCAAACGACCGAAAACGCCGCGCGGCTCTTCCGTTTCCCGACGCTCCCGACGGAGCCGACGGAGCCGACGCTCGTTTAAAGCCGCCAAACGACCGTTTTATTTTCGCCAATCCCCCTCAACCGCCCCGTTTAACGCTTTTCGTTCGCGTTCCCGCCGACGTTTTCTTTTCCTTTCGCGCTCGTCCGAACTTCGGCTCGGCTCGACGCGCCCGACGACCATTCAGGAGACTAATAATAATGACGCGTTTCGCTTTCCGTTCGACTCGCCGCTCCCTCCGCCGCGCCGCCTTCCTTCTCGTTTCGACGGCGATTCTCGGGACCGCCGTCCTTGGCGCGCCCGGCGACGCCGCCGCTCAAAACGCCGACT
>JAFTUJ010000053.1 GCA_017466305.1 Thermoguttaceae bacterium | reverse complement strand
AGGCGACGGTTCGTTCGCTCCGCGGCGTCGAAACCGAGTTCGGCGACCGTTTCCTCGACTTTCATCGCCGTCGTCGGAGCGAAAAGCGGTTCTCCAAACGCAAGGAAAAGCCGCTCTTCCAAGCGTTTAGGGAACCAACGCATCTTGGCGCCGTCCGCGAAAGTGAACGCGCTGCCGAAGAAACCGCCGACGAAAAACGGAACAATCGGAATCGGTTGCGACGCGCCGTCGACAAACGATAAAAACTCGTCGCTAAACGGTTTAATGCGTCCGGAACGCGTCATGTCGCCCTCCGGGAAGACGCAAACGAGACCGCCGTCGGCGAGGATTTGACGGACGCGGGAACGGAGCGCGTCGCCGGTTTCGGTCAGCACGTCGAAAAAACCGAACCGTCTCGCGACGTCGATTGGGAAGCAACGGCGCGATTTTTCCGGCGAAACGACGAACGAGATTCGGCGCTTAAATCGCGACGCGATAAGGAGTTCGTCCAAATAACCGACGCTGTTGCCGACGAGAAGCGCGGGGCCTTCCGGAACGCGGTCGACGTCGAAAAATTGCGGTCGATACACCGCGAAAAAGAACAAACGCGAAAACGCTCGGCGCAAAGAAAATAGCGCGACGGAAAATAGCGAAAAAACGACGCACGTCTTAACGAACGGAACGGCGACGCTCGAAAAAATCAACGCGGCAACTTTAAACATCGGAAGGAGATACGACGATTCGCCGTTGCTTGCCCGCCTTCAAATTCGACGGGCGCGATCGTAAAAAATCGCCGACCGAACAACCGCAAACGTCGTCGAATAAAGGGTTAAGGTAAAAAAGGAAAAAACAAAAACGACGTCTTGACGCGAAACGTCGTTTTCGTTTGCTTTTAAACTCCGAGTTAAAACGGCTTAACGCTTGTTCGGAGCGGTCGTTCCTTCGCTCAGTCGAGCGGCTTGAAGACAAAGCCGGTGATCAACTTCGGATAGAAGTAGGTGCTCTTGGCCGGCATGCGTTCGCGAACCAAGCTCAACTCTTGGATTTGCGCGACGGTCGCCGGGGAAACGAGCGCGGCCAACGGGAATTCGTCCGCCTTATTTTCAAGGTTTTCAACGACTTCCGCGACTTCGTGAACGTACTTCGGCTTGTCGTGTCCTTCAAGGCCGAGAAGCTTGTCGATCACCAAGCGGTGAAGAATCGCGACGCCGAGCGCGCGCCATTCCGGTTGACGCTCCGCCGCGACTTCGTCCATCTTGGCGCGACCGGCTTCCGTTTGGCGAATCAGGCTCCACTTGCGGTCTTTGCCGGTGTAAAGGGCCATCGTCCCTTGGTCGTCTTGCATTTCGATCATCGTCCAAGCCTTCGCCGCGGCGGTCGGGCCTTCGCCGACCGTCGTGATCGCGAACGAATCGCCGAGAAGCGCGAAAAGGTCTTCTTGCGAAAATTCCTTGACGTTGCGGAAGAGACGGTGCGTCGGGAGGACGATGAGGCCCGGGTCTTCCATCGCGACGCAAACCATCAGGACGTGATTCGCCGGGTGATCGGTCGTCAGCAAACCTTGTTCGCGCACTTGTTTGCGGTAGTTGCACGCCGTTTCGTAACGGTGGTGTCCGTCCGCGATGAAGATCGGTTTCGGGCCCATCATTTCGACGACTTTCGCGACGACTTCTTGATCGTCGACGACCCACATGCGGTGGATAACGCCAAGGTGGTCGGTCGCTTCAAGCGGCGTCAGGTTGAGCGTCGCTTCTTCGAGGAGGTTTTGAACTTCGTTCTTTTCGTCCGGATAGAGACCGAAGATTTGGCTGAAGTTCGTTTTGCACGCGGTCGTCAGCATCAGGCGGTCGAGTTTCGGGCCGCTCATCGTGATTTCGTGCGGGAAGACCATCCCTTCGCCGAACGGAACCGCTTCGCAACCGCACATAAAACCTTTGCGCGTATACTCTTTGTCGCCGACCGTAAAGATTTCGTGATAGACGTAAATCGCCGGTTTCGAGTCTTTTTGGAGGACGCCTTCTTCCTTCCAGTTTTTGAGTTCGCGCGCGCTGCGGGTGTAACGGTTGTTTTGCTCGTCGTCGGTCGGGAGCATTTTGTTCAAAATGAGGCGAACGACGTTGTTCGGATGTTTTTCGTACAACGCGTCTTGCAGGGCCGGGTCGATCACGTCGTAAGGCGGCGCGACGACGTCGCTAAGGGAGCCGATTTGAGCGAGGTTGTAACGCAAACCTTCGAACGGTTGAATGTTAGGCACGGAAGTTTCCTTTCAAAACTGATAACGCGACAAAACGTCGCTCGCCGGGGCGTTCCTCGGCGGCTCAAACGCAACGGGCGACGCGCTTTCCGTTCGACGCTCCGAAAAAAGAGAAAACGCTCGAACGTAAAACGCGTCGTTAAACGGGTTGGCGACGCGCCGTCGAACGCCGGGAAGTTCGCGCTCGACGGCGGTTGCGTCGTCTTTATTAATAACGGTAAATTTCCGGTTTGAACGGACCTTCGACCGGGACGCCGAGATACTTCGCTTGCTTTTCGGTCAGCGTCGTCAGTTTGACGCCGAGTTGCTCGAGGTGCAGGCGGGCGACTTCCTCGTCGAGCTTTTTCGGGAGGAGGTGGACGCCGAGCGGGTACTTTTCTTCCGCCGTCCAAAGCGCGATTTGCGCCAAGACTTGGTTCGTGAAGGAGTTCGACATAACGAACGACGGGTGCCCGGTCGCGCAACCGAGGTTGACCAAGCGACCTTCCGCCAAGAGAAGAATCGAGTTGCCGCCCGGGAAGGTGTAACGGTCGACGAGCGGTTTGATTTGCGTCTTGACGATTCCCGGGTACGCTTCGAGACCGGCGACGTCGATTTCGCAGTCGAAGTGCCCGATATTGCAGACGATAGCGTCGTTCTTCATGCGCGACATTTGCTCGGCGGAGATGATATCGCAGCAGCCGGTCGTCGTAACGAAGATGTTCCCGCGGTCGGCGGCGTCGTCCATCGTCGTAACTTCGAAACCTTCCATCGCGGCTTGGAGCGCGCAAATCGGGTCGATTTCCGTAACGAGAACGCGGGCGCCGTAGGAGCGCATCGAGTGGGCGCAACCTTTCCCGACGTCGCCGTAACCCGCGACGACGACGACTTTGCCGGCGACCATCACGTCGGTGGCGCGCTTAATGCCGTCGGCCAACGATTCGCGGCAACCGTAAAGGTTGTCGAACTTGCTCTTCGTAACGCTGTCGTTGACGTTGATCGCCGGGATTTTCAGCTCGCCGCGTTCGAACATTTGGTAGAGGCGGTGAACGCCCGTCGTCGTTTCTTCGGAGAGACCTTTAATGCCGTCGATAATACCGGCGTATTTTTCCGCGTGAACGGCGATCGTGAGGTCGCCGCCGTCGTCGACGATCATGTTCAGCGGTTGACCGTCCGGGAAAATGAGCGTTTGCTCGACGCACCAGTCGTATTCTTCGTCGGTTTCGCCCTTCCAAGCGTAAACCGGGACGCCGGTCGCCGCGATAGCCGCCGCCGCGTGGTCTTGCGTCGAGAATTTATTGCAGCTGCTCCAGGTAACTTCGGCGCCGAGTTCGCGCAACGTTTCGATCAAGACCGCCGTTTGAATCGTCATGTGCAGGCAGCCCGCGATGCGCGCGCCGCGGAGCGGTTTCGTCGGGCCGTATTTGCGGCGCAACGCCATCAAACCCGGCATTTCGTTTTCCGCGAGCATAATTTCTTTGCGACCCCAATCGGCCAAGCTCATGTCCGCGACTTTGTAAGGCAATTTTTCACTCATCGACGTATTTTCCCAAGTTTCCCGACATTGTTAAAAGCGACGCTTGCCGAACGAGGCGCCGCGTCGCGAAAATTCTTAAATAATCTTCGCGATTATACTCCCAAATCGACGGGAACGACAGGGGGGGAGGGCGAACTTCCGGCGTGTAAAACGCGACTTTTACCGCGCCGCGCCCGTTTAATTGTTCAAGTTTTGCCTGTTTCCGCGTTTTGTCTATTTTAACGCGGGGGCGACGGTTTTTAAAGCGACGACGGTTTTTGATTTTTGAGTCGTCGTCTCAAAAAAGTGAAATCGTTCTTTATTCTAAAAATCAAAGACTTCGTAAAAAACGGGGTGAAACGTTAATCGTCGGTTTCCTCGCGACAGCTTTGATGGCCGGCTTCGCTGCAACGGTGATCGTGTCGGACGCAACGGACGTCGCTTCGGTAAAGCTCGCGAACGAGGTCGCCGTTGAACTCCGACGTCGGGTGAATGCGGACGACGCGGTTGACGCAAACGACGCTTCGAACGCGTTCCGAGACGACGCCGAGGTCGTGCGAAACCATCAAGATCGACGTATCGCGGTTGAGGTCGGCGAGCGTTTCGTAAAACCTTTCGGCGCTTGACGGATCGACGTTGTTCGTCGGCTCGTCGAGAACCAAAAGTTCCGGTTCCGAACAAAGGGCGCGGGCGATTAAGACGCGTTGGCGCTGACCGCCGGAAAGGTCGCCGAACGCTTTGTCGCGCAGGTCGGCGACTTCCATTCGTTCGAGCGCGGCCAAGGCTTTTTGGCGGTCGTCGGCGTTAAAGCGGAAGAAAAGACGGTCGCGCGCCGTCGCGAGGAAGTCGGCAAAGCTTTTTTTAGCGGAGGCTTGCGAACGTTCGCGAGTTCCGAAACGACCGGCTAAAACGACGTCGAGAACGGAAATTGGGAACTTAAAATCGACGCGCGCTTGTTGCGGCGTGTAACCGACGCGGAGTCGCGCTTTTGCCGGATCGTCGCCAAAGAGCAAAACCGTTCCCGTTTGGGGTTTTAGAAGTCCGAGGATTAAGCGAATGAGCGTCGTTTTGCCGCCGCCGTTCGGGCCGACGATCGACGCGAATTCGCCGCGCGGAATCGTTAGGTTGACGTTTTCCAACGCCGGTTTGCGGTCGGCGTCGTACGAATACGTTACGTTTTCCAATCGAATCATTCGCGTCTTGCTCCGGTTTTAGGGGGAAATTGCGTTTAAAAACGGGCGTCGAACTATATAAGCCAAGCTTATTATAAGTTTTTCTAATATATAAGCGTTGCTTATGATCGGCGTTGGCGGCGGCGCGATCGCGGCGATAAGTCGGCGTTCGCGTCGCGTCGGGGCGACGCGGGGCGGACCGCTCTTCGCCGTTCCCGCGTCTACGACCGCCTTGTCGCGTCGGGGCGACGCGGGGGCGGACCGGGTCCCGTT
>JAFTUJ010000493.1 GCA_017466305.1 Thermoguttaceae bacterium | reverse complement strand
TTTGAGGCGCTTTTCGGGACGACGCCGAACGTCTGCTTGTTTGTTAAAAATCGGGCCGGGCGTTTTGTTTGGGGAAACGCGTTTTTGGTCGAGTTGTGCGGCGCGGCGACGCTCGACGAGATCGTCGGCAAGAGCGATTTCGACTTTTTTCCGCGCGATTTGGCGCTCGATTACCGCCGCGAAGACGAAACGGTCGTCGCGACGGGGACGCCGATCGTCGACCGGCCTTGGCTCGTTTGCAACGCGAATAAAACGATCGATTGGTTTTTGTCGAATAAATGGCCTTTGTGGGGGCGAGCGCGGCGCGGCGAAGCGAACGAAGCGGCGCCGATTCTTGGCGTCGTCGGCGCGATGCGGAATTATCGCCGTTTCGATAAAACGCCGTCGGAACAAAATAACGATTTAAGCGACGTCGTTGATTTTATGTTAAGTAATTACGAGCGCAAAATCGAGACGCGGGAGCTGGCGGAGTTGGCGTTTTTGTCGACGAGTCAGTTCGAGCGTCGGTTTCGGGCGGTTTTCCGGATGACGCCGAGTCGTTTCTTGGCGGAAATTCGCTTGCGAGCGTCGGCGCGGCTGCTGACCTCGACCGATTTGACGTTGGCGCAGGTGGCGAGTCGAACCGGTTTCTTCGACCAAAGTCATTTCGGGAAAGCGTTTAGAGCGGAGTACGGAACGACGCCGAAAAAGTATCGCGCCGCATACGGGACGTCGCGGCGCGAGTCGAAAAGCGGCGACGCCGAAGAGCGACGCTAAAGAATAACGAGAAAATGACGCGACGAGGCTTGCAATTTGAGCGCCGACGTCGATAATAAAGGGCGTTCGCGGGCGTCGTCGGCGCGTCGAGCCGGGGCGGCGAACGAAAAAAAATTGGCTCGTTCGGTTTAAGTTCATTCGATTTAAGGAGAAAGAAAATGCGATTTTTGACGCAAACGCGGTTATTGTTGGCGTTAGCGACGGCGTTGGTCGCGTCGTCGGCGTTCGGGTTCGAGACGCTGAACGTTTGGCCGTCGACCCCGCCGGGGGACAAGGCGGAGCAATACAAGGAAAACGGTGGCCCGTACTACACGCCGACGCTCGAATTTTGGGCGCCGAAAGCGCCGAAGACGGACGCTTGCTTAATTATTTGCTGCGGCGGCGCTTACAACGGCGTCGCTTACGATTACGAAGGCGTTATGCCGCGCGATTTCTTCGTCGAAAACGGCGTCGCGGTCGTCATGTTGCGCTATCGGACGCCGCGTCGACCGGGCGTCGAAAAGCACCGCGCCGCTTGGCAAGACGTTCAGCGAACGATCCGAATCGTCCGTTCGAAAGCCGATGAATGGGGGATTAACCCGGAAAAAATCGGCGTGATGGGCTTCTCGGCGGGCGGACACCTGACGCTGATGGCCGCGACGACGAGTCAAACGCCGGCGTACGAGCCGATCGACGATCTCGATAAAACGCCTTGCCATCTGAACTTCGCGGTTCCGATTTACCCGGCGTACGCGCTGAGCGACGGCGTCGACGGCGAAAATAAAAATCGCGGAAACGACGCGACGCTCGTCGCCGACTTTGCGTTCGACGCCAAAACGCCGCCGATGTGCTTCATTCACGGCGACGGCGACGGCTACTCGCCCGCCGGTTCGGTCGCGGTCTATTTGAAGCTTCGTAAAATGAATATTCCGGCGGAGTTGCATATTTTCGCGTTGGCCGATCACGCCTTCCGCAACCAACCGCAAGACGCGCCGATTCGCAAGTACCCGAGCCGCGTTCTCGAGTGGTTGCAGTCGATGAAGATCGTCGAGAAACCGGCGAAATAAGGGCGAAAGCGTCGAAAACGTTGAAAGCGTCGAAAACGTTGAAAGCGTCGAAAACGTCGCGGAGAAACGGCGTCGCGACGGAGCGGGCAAACGCTCTTCGCGGCGCCGTTTTTTGCGTTAAAACAAAGGGTTTTGAAAACGTTGAAATACGAGCGTTATTTAGTCGCGGCCTGTTTTTGAAAACTTTGGTTTTTGTTTGAAAACGCCGCGTCGAACGGGCGTCGGAGAGCGTCGAGCGGGCGTCGGAGAGCGACGAACGGCGTCGGCGGGGAGCGACGAACGCCGTCGACGGGAGGACGACGAACGGCGCCCGAAATTAACGCCGACTAACAAAAAAACGAAAAAAATTGAAAAAAAGGCGAGAAAAACGGCGGGAAGAGGCTTGTTTTTGCGAACGCGATGCATTATAATGGACGTATTCAACGGAATGTCGCCCGGTGTGCGAACTGTGGCGCGCCCCTTTACGACGACGGTCGAGCGAGAGCGCGTCGGCGACGTTTCGGCAACGTTTATCCGTTTTTTTAAACGCCTTTTGCGTCGAGCTTTGCGCGGCGCTCGCCGGGTTTCGAGCCTTCGACGGTTCGGAAGCGACGAAGCGTTCGACGCGTCGCAAACGGAAAAGGTTAAAGGTTTTGACGATGAAGAACAAGCAAACGAAACTCAATCGCCGCAAGTTTTTGGCGGCGTCGGCGAGCGCGATTTCCGCTCCGCTCTTCCTGCCGGGCTCCATTTTCGGTTATAACGGCGGCGTCGCTCCGAGCAACAAACTGACGACCGCTTTCGTCGGGATCGGGAACCGCGGGGGCGAGTTGCTCGGCGGTTTCCTGCACAACTCGAACTACCAAATCGTCGCGGTTTGCGATTGCTGGAAAGAACGCGTCGACCGCGCCGCCGGTCGCGTCAACAACCATTATAAAAACGACGCCGTCGCTAAATTCCATCGTTACGAAGACTTGCTCGCCGACCGCGACGACGTCGACGTGATCGTCTGCGCGACGCC
>JAFTUJ010000492.1 GCA_017466305.1 Thermoguttaceae bacterium | reverse complement strand
GTTAAAACGGGTAAGCTGGGGAAACGGCGTCGAGTTTAGAGGTCGGCGCCGGTCGTTAAAAAGCGGAACAAACGCTCCGGAGCGCCGAAGTCCGGCGCGATAACGTCGGCGCCCGCTTCGAGGAGTCGGCCCCGCTTCCAAGCGTCGACGCCGGCGCCGGGGTTCGCTTCGTTCGTCGCGACGCCGACCGCGTAACCGCCGACTTCGCGGACGTTTTCGATCTCGACGTAACCGTCGCCGAAGCCGACCAACTCCGCGCCGTCGAGCTTGTTGACTTCAATCAGCCGCGAGATGACGAGCGCCTTCGAGAAGGTCTTGTAATCGTCTTGCGCGCCGTAAATTCCGCCATCGAAAAAGTCCGTCAGTTGGAGGAGTTCCGCCTCTTGCTTGACGTAAAACTCGTCGGTGCCGCTGGCGAGGTAAAGTTTGTAACCGGCTTCCCGCAAAAGAGTTAAGAAACGGCGCGCTCCCGGGACGACGAAATCGTCCGGGGAAGCGGTTCCGGCGGCCAACGCGTCGACTCGGCTTTGAATCCGCTCTTGAAGACGTCGCAAATACTCTTTTTTGTACAAAAGCGGGTCGAGCGGCGTCCCTCCGCGCTCCTCGACTTCTTTCGCGAGTTGGATGCATTGGTAAATCGTTTGTTTGCCGGTGATTCGGTCGACGAAATCGCGAACGATTCGCTCCGCTTCCGCCGCGTCCTCCATCGTTTCGAGGAGAACTTCGCAAAAATACGGAACCATAATGTTCTGCCAACCTTCGCGAACGAGGCTTAAGGTGCCGTCGAAATCGAAAAGCGCGGCGCGAAAACGGCGGTCGGTTTGAGGGGCGCGAATAATTTCAAGGGAAAACGGCGAGGCGGTCAACGGATTCTCCTTTTGGACGATAAAATAGGGAACGTCGGTAAGTTGGTGAAAACAAAAAACGGAATCGACGCGCTTAACGTCGGAAAACGCCGGAAAATTGTCGCGATTTCGACCCCTTTATTTAACTCCAAGCGAAAACGTTTGTCAAGGAAGAAGCGAAATTTGCGAAAATTTCTTGGCAAAAACTTGCGCGCCGCGTCGTCGGAGCGGAGAAGAAAAAAAACGACGGAAATTTGTTTGATATTTTAATCAAATAATAATCTAGTTTACGTTGTTAATTAAATATCGTTTGAAATATTGGCGGCGGACGAAACGCGTCAAAGAGTCGAGAGGGGAACGAAACGGAAAAAGTAAAAAAAGAAATAACGAAAAACGAAAAAACCCCGTCGCGCCGAGCGTCAAACGCAAAGAAGCGACGGGGACTTTAGGGCGAACGAACCGGGCTCGGCGGTCGGCGACGTTTTAACGAACGCGGCGTTTAGCGCCGTTTAGCGCGATTTAGCGGCGATCGCGGCGGGCTGAATCGGCGTCGCGACGACAAAAAATCGGGCGCCGGGAACGAATCGGTCGAGCCAACGCGTCCAACGGAAAAGCGAATCGTAAATTTTGAGCGTTCGACGACTCGGCGTTTTTTCGGAACGCGCGCCGAGAAGCGCCGCAAGCGCGTCAAAACGTTCGATTTTTTCGGCGCGAAGCCCGGCTTCGTCGAGACGGCGCTTGATTTCCCGCTCCGAATAAGATTTCGAACCGCAAGCCGGGAGCGTAAAAACGACGCGACCGTTAGATTTTAACAGCGAACGGAGGCGTCCGAACGCTTGCGCGTCGTCGAAACGGAGCGCGTCGACTCGGTTGAAGGCGACGACGGCGTCGTATTCGGCGTTTTGGGAAGTTTGCGCGATCGGGGCGCTTTCCAGCGTTGGGGAAACGTCGCTAAAATCGAGAAGCGGGGCGCCTTCGTCGACCGCCGCGTCGAGATTGAGGCGAACGACGTCGACGACCGCGTTCCCGTCGTAACCGGCGCGCAAAAATTTGACGTTTTTACCGTCGACGTCGGCGAGCGTCAACCGTTCTTTTTGCGGCAAATAACGGGACGCTTCCCCTTGGCCCGCGCCGATTTCAAGCGTTCGCAATCCAAGGAACGGAACGGATTTAGCGACGGTCGCTTTCGTCGCGAGACGGCTGCGCTCGAAGGTTTGCGCGGCGTCGTCCGAGGCGCCGTCGAAAAAGCAATCGTCGACGAGCCAATATTTAACGATGGTGCGGATTGCGCTGACGCCGTCTTTCCAACCGATTTTTTTTCCTTCCGAATAGCGGCGTCCGTTGTAACTGATCGGCACTTCGTAAACCGTCCAACCGCGCTTGGCGATTTTCGCGGTAATTTCCGGCTCGATTCCGAAACGGTTCGAGCGGAGCGGTATCGACTTTAACGCGTCGACGCGACACGCTTTATAACACGTCTCCATGTCGGTTAGGTCGAGGCCGGTCGTCCAGTTGGAAAGATGCGTTAAAAATAAATTGCCGAGCTTGTGATGATAATTGACGATTTTTCTTGTTTCTCGCGTCGCAAATCGCGAACCGTACACGACGTCGGCGCGCCCGTCGAGGAGCGGCGCCAAGACGAGCGAGTATTCGTTCGGATTGTACTCGAGGTCGGCGTCCTGAATAATCGCGTAATCGCCTCTTGTTTCTTGGATTGCGCGTCGAATAGCGGCGCCTTTTCCTTGATTTTTCGGTTGACGAAACGCTCGAATTTTGTCCGGATAACGGGCGACGATCGCCGCGATAACTTCCGGCGTTCGGTCGGTCGAGCAGTCGTCGACGAGAATCAACTCCCGTTCGACGCCGTTGGGAAGGGGCGCCGCCAAGACGCGCTCGACGACCCGCGCCAAATACGCCTGTTCGTTGTAAACCGGAATCAAAATCGAAAAGAGGACGCTCTCGCGCTCGGCGGAGGTCGACGGCGAAACGTTGGCGCTCATGTGAAATTGCGTTGAATAGGTAAAGTGGAGGAACGGGCGAATAGGGGGAAAAATAGCGGCTAGGCGCGGGCGGGCGTCGTCGCGAACGAACGCGAATCGGAAGGACGGCCAACTTGCGAAGTCGCGCTATTTTCCTTATGTTAACCAATTATAGCGGGAAGCGCAAGAAGGTGAAGCGGCGTCCGCGTTATTTTCGGGCGCTTTTGGGGCGCGGCGACGGAAAAATCGGACGGAACCGAAGAAAACGAACGCCCGAAGGCTTTACGTCGGCGAAAAATGGTTATAATATTAAGGGAAAGCGCGACAAAGAAGGGCGCCGTCGGGTCGAAACGCTTGGTAACCGCGGCGCCGTCTTTTCGAAACGTTAATCGTTAAAGTCGCCGAACGAACGCGCGACGGCGGCTTCTTTTTTTAAAAGAAAGGCTTGAAAATGAAGAGTTTAAAAGGGACGAAGACCGAAGCGAATCTGTTGAAAGCGTTCGCCGGCGAGTCGCAAGCGCGCAACCGTTACACCTATTTTGCGTCGCAAGCGAAAAAAGACGGGTACGAACTCGTCGCTTCCGTTTTCGAAGAAACCGCGAACCAAGAAAAGGAACATGCGAAGCGTTTCTTTAAGTTCTTGGAAGGCGGCGACTTGGAAATTACCGCGACCTTCCCGGCGGGCAAAATCGGGACGACGCTCGAAAACCTTCTCGCGGCGGCTTGCGGCGAACAAGAAGAATGGGAGCAAATGTACCCGGAATTCGCGAAAGTCGCGGAAGAAGAAGGCTTTAACGAAATCGCCGCCGTTTTTCGCAACGTCGCGATCGCCGAAAAGCAACACGAACGCCGCTATCGCGGTTTCGCCGAAGCCGTTCAAAACGGGACGATGTTCGAAAACGACGGCGAAATCGTTTGGCGTTGCCGCAACTGCGGTTTCGTTCACCTCGGCAAGTCGGCGCCGAAAGTTTGCCCGGCCTGCGCGCACCCGCAAGCGCACTTCGAACGCCTCGCCGAAAACTGGAAGTAGTTCGAAACGCCGTTTTTTAAAGCGTCTTTGATTTTTAGAAAACGGGAACAAGAACGCGTCGTTCGAGCGATTTTAACGCTCGGCGGCGCGTTTTTTGTCGTTAAAAAGAGCGTGAAGGAAACGCTGTTTGAACGCTGTTTGAAAACGATGAAATTTGTTTGAATTGCGTCGGCTTTCGCTTTCCGCCGTCGCGTCAAAAGAGGGAGCGGAGTTCCCGCGTCTTGGCGGCGACGTTCGGCGCTGGCGTTATCTCCGTAACGAGCGCGATTCTTTCGACGCCGAGCGAGCGCAACTCCTTGATATGACGCGCTTTAATGCCTCCCATTACCGTCGTTGGAACGGTCGTCGCTTTTCTTAATTCCGCCAAAAGCTCGAGCCCGACCGGCGGATAGGCGACCGCTTTCGTTTGCGTCGCGAAGATCGGCCCGATGTTCAAATAGTCGACGTTAAACGCTTGCGCCGTTTGAAGTTCCGCGAGGTTGTGCGTTGACGCGCCGATCAATAATTCCGGCGCTAAACGTTTTGCGGTTTGGAACGGCAGGTCCTCTTGTCCGAGGTGAACGCCGTCCGCGTTCGCCGCCAGCGCGACGTCGAGGCGGTCGTCGACGATAAGTAACGCGCCAAAACGGTTTGCAAGTTTGCGACATTCGACGGCGAGCCGGAAAACGTCGCGGTCGGACGCGTCTTTTTCTCGAAGTTGGACGATTCGGGCGCCCCCTTCGAACGCTTGGCGAACAACGTCGAGCGGGTCGCGACCGGCGCAAAATTCCGACGTAACGACCGGATAAATATCGACTTGACGAAAAGCCGCCGCGCGTTCGGCAAGGGAGCGAAAACAGGACGGCGGAGCGAGAAATTGCGACATAATAAGCGGTTGCGAAAAAAAAGGTTGACCGGGAAAAGGAAACGTCCGACGGCGACGCTAAACTTATAATAAGAAAAACTTATTATAAGCGGAAGCAATAATCGCCGGAGTTGCGGCAAAACGCCCGCGACGGCGCGGCGTTCGAATCGAGTGAAACGTCGGCGACGGCGCGGCGTTCAAGTCGAGGGAAACGTCGGCGACGGCGCGGCGTTCGGGGCGAGCGAAACGTCGGCGACGGCGCGGCGTTCGAATCGAGCGACTCGACGGGAACGACGCGGCGTTCAAATCGAGGGAAACGTCGGCGACGGCGCGGCGTTCGGGGCGAGCGAAACGTCGAAACCGTCGGTCGCGGACGCCGGTTGGGATAACGGTTGGTTCGATTAACGTTGCAAGCTTTCTTGAATCAAACGCGCCGCTTTGCGACCGGAAAGGAGCATTCCGCCGAAAATCGGGCCCATTCTATAGCCGCCCATTACGTTGTTTGCGCTCATTCCGCAAGCGAAAAGATTCGGAAAATATTCGCGCGTGTTTTCGACCGTCGACGCTTCGCCGGACGTCGCGAACATCGGTTTTTCGCCGAGGATTCCGCCGGTCGGGGTGTCGAGTTTGATTTGCGCTTTTTTTGTCACGAGATTGATAATTTCGCTCGGGTGTCCGGTGCCGTCGAGGACGCGTTTGGCGAGTACGACGAGCGGATCGACGTGCATCCCGAGCCGTTCGACCGGCGTCCAGTTGATAACGAGACCGCCAATTTCGCCGTTTTTAAAGACGACGTCCTCGACGCTCATTGCGTTAAATAGTTTAGCGCCGGACTTTAGCGCGCCGAAGATTAAACCGCTCGCCATCTCGACCGTGTCGAGCGTGAAAAAGCCGGGCGCGGTCGCAATCTCTCGCGTTCCGATTCC